>JAITAN010000038.1 GCA_031284105.1 Treponema sp.
AAAACATATCCCGCGGTACGGCGCGCGGGCCGCGGGCGCGGCGGTATGCGTTCCGTACCATGCGCGGCAATAACGCAACGACTTGGCGCAATGCCGGTTTTGTATGGAGAGGCGTTGACACATCACGGCAGGACCGCATATACTGTACCTCCGGTAGCGGCGGTTCCAAAATCCGGTGTTTCAGAGCCGCCCCATTATTACGACGTTTATATGGTTTTATAAGAGTCTCCCCCCTGTTTTTATGAGAGACTCGCACGGCGGTACTATCGGGCTATATATGGAGACAACTAAAACGATGAAAAACAAACTGTTGGGACATTTGCCGTTCCTTGTCATGCTCATGCTTGCTTTCGCCTCTTGTTCGGGACAAATCCGCGGGGTTTTGCGGGAAGACGGGTCCGCGGATATAACGATTCAAAGCGCGCTGCTGCCTTCGGTTACGGCGCTTATAGGCGCGGTCTCCATGAATACGCGGTCCGGCTCCATTCTTGACGCACAGACCATTGTACAGTCCCTGCGCCGCGCCCGCGGCGTCGAGAGCGCGGCCATGCGGAATATAACGCCTTCAAGCGTAGACGGAAGCGTAAACATCTCGCAGATAAACGATTTTCTTGACGCGCCCGGCGCCCAAATCCAACGATTCATCACATATAAACAAATCAACGGCAGCGGCAGGCTTTCCATTACGCTGGATCGCGCAATCGCCCCCCAGCTCGTGAAGCTCCTGTCGCCGGACATAGCCGATTACCTTTCCTGTCTCATGGCTCCCGGCCCGTCAACAGACTGGCAGTATATTCAAACCAAAACCGAATACCTACGGCAACTCAGGGCCACGTATAATATGCTACAAAGCAACAGGGGACTCGGCAATGCGCTTGCAGCCGAGCTTGAAACCGCAGCGATCCGTCTTACCCTTGATGTCCCCGGCGTCATCAGTTCCGTGCAAGGCGGAACCTTTTCCGGCGCGAACGCAAAGCGCGCGGAATTTACTATTCCGGTGATCGACCTTTTAGTACTGGAAAAACCGCTCGTATACGAAATTGTGTGGAAGTGAACGAAGATGCCGCGTTATTTTTATCTTTAGTATGATGAAAATATGAAAAACGGATGCGGACCGGGAAGCCCCCCGCTTGCTATACAATCCGCATTGTACAGCAAGTTTTCAGAGGGTGTTTTCTATTCTTTAACTATTCTTTAACGGCCGCGCCGCCCAAGGCCGTTACCAGCATTTTTTGCGTTATCATGAAGAAGACGACAAACGGCACCGACACAATGACGGAACCGGCCGCAAAATTGGTGAATTCATTTTTTCTATCCGTAACGAAGCTGAACAGTCCCAAGGCGAGCGTCTGATTTTCCGAAGATCGCAGTACCATTTTGGGGAAAATAAAGTCCATCCACGGGGCCGTAAAACTCGATATGGCAAGGAAGATCAGGATCGGTTTTATCACGGGGAGTATAATGGTAAAGAAAATACGCATGTTATTTGCGCCGTCTATACGGGCCGCTTCATCAAGGGAAATGGGGATCGTATCAACATAACTTTTCACGAGCCACGTATTGTACGGAATATTTCCCGCAAGGTACACCAACACAAGCCCCCACAGCCGGTCAAGCCCTCCAAGGCGGTACAGGATAACGTAAATCGCTATCATGCCTACAAAGGACGGGAAGATTTGCAGGATAAGCAGACTCATCATCATGCTTTTCTTAAAGGTGAAGTAAAAGCGGGAAAACACATACGCCGCGAGAGATGCTACCAGCACCGTGAACAGAGACGTCGCTATGGCAATGGATAACGTGTTACGGAACCATAACGGATAGTCCGTATTTTTGAACAGGTGCATGAAATGCTCGGCCGTTACGCCGCGAGAAAACGGAATGATCGCCATGTCCGATATTGACGAGCCGGGTGAAAAAGCCGCGCTTACGCAATACACCAACGGGTACAACACGAAACAGGTTACGATAAACAGAAAGATACTCAAAACAACCGCGTTGAATCTCCGCATCCAGTTTAATTCTTTCGTATACATATACTGCATATTAAATCCTCCCTTCTTTGAAAGACTTCGTCCGTCTGAAATTGAATATGGCGAACGGCGCCAAAATGATAAAGATCATAACCGCAAGTACAGACGCATATTTATAATCCATCAGCGTTATGGTCAGCTTGTAAATCCACGTAACCAGAATATCCGTGCCCGCGGCGCTTGTCGTCGTACTGTCCGCAACAATGGGCCTGCCTCCGGTCAGGAAGAAGATCGCGCCGAAATTATTGATATTAAAAGTAAAGGACATGATGATAAGCGGCATTGTTTGATACAGCACGAGGGGCAGCGTAATCTTGGTAAAGGTTTGCAATTTATTCGCGCCGTCAATGCTGGAGGCTTCAAAAATATCATTTGGAATGGCGGTAAGCGTACCGGTTACCAGCAGCATAAAGTACGGAACGCCCGCCCAAAAATTCACCAATACGCAGGTAAATTTGGCAAGCCATTCATCGGAAAGCCACGGGATGACGGCGCCGGGCGGAATAAGGCGCAGGGCTATCAACGTTTGATTAACGATGCCGAAAGAGCCGTTTAAGAGATTTTGCCACACCAGCATACTGACAACGGTGGGCACCGCATAGGGCAGTATGAAAATAACACGGAAGAACGGGATGAGCCTTATCTTGCTTTCATGCAGAACGACCGCAAGCACGGTGCCGCCGAAATAACAGGTAAAGGTAGCCAGCGCTCCCCATACGAGCGTCCACAAGGCGACTCTCCCCAGCGCCCCTGTCCACGTTTTCTGTCCGCCGAACATGGCGATAAAATTATTTAGTCCTACCCAGTCAAACGTATTATTCGGCGGTATGTGATCCGGCGTTGAATAATTGGTAAACGCCACCAGTACCGAAAAAACAAGCGGTACGATGACAAAAAAGACGATCATCAATACGGCGGGGGCAAGCCCCAAAATGGGGAATGATCTATTTAAAAGTCCGCTGAATGGATTTTTGTTTTCGGCAAATCTTCCTGTTCTGATGTATTCATCGTAGTCTTTCACGGCATTGCGCGCGGACAAAACGTACACGGCAAGGTAGATTGCAAGAACGGCAAGCATCATAACGCCGTCTATAAGCATGAATACCGAATTGTCCCGCTGCATAATAGGCAGCGTAGGTTTCGGCGTTCCTAACGTGATGAAATTGATAAGCGTAGAAATGATCTTCGGTGAAAAAACGATCATAAATATTTCAAGAAACGCGAATAAAACCCCTTTCAGATACTGTTTCAAATATACGATATGTCCTAATCCCATAAATAGTAAGGATACGATGAGAACTTTTTGTCTTTGAGATTGCATTGGTTGTGCCAACATAATTTTCTCCTTTTGGCGAATACAGGCGTTCTTGGTACAACGCTTGTATTCACGCCGAGGCCGACGGCAGTCAGCCTCTTCCGCCTCTATCTACCGAGCGACGATAGCGGCGTTACAAGCGTCCAATTCCTGCTTGATATTGGCTCCGTTCCAGATATTGGCGCTGGCGGAATTCATGGCGTCCCAGAATTTTGCCATAGGCGGAATGGAAGGCATGGGGAACGCATAGTTCAACTGATCGATAAAGCCCTGCGCGTAGGGATTTCCGGTAGGCGTATCAATTGCAGGCAGCGTATTGGTGATATTAGCGCGAAGCTGCTGCATTTCCGGTGTAACCAAGAATGCGCCGAAATCGTTCGCCTCTTCAGGGTGGTTTGAATACGCGGATACAAACATAACGCGGGTGCCGGAGAAGGTAGCGGCGGGCGTACTTTCGCCCGGTAGGCTCGGAACCGGTGCGATACCAAGGTCAATGCCCGCCTCGGTAAAGGGTTTCACATTCCAAGGACCGGAAATATGGATAGCCACATTGCCTGCCGAGAATGCGCCGTCGCACACGGAGGTATTCAGATCGCCGGAGGGTACGTTCAGGATCTGGCGGAGGCTTTGAAAAAACTGCATACCGGAAACCGCAGCGGACGTATTCAGGTTGGTATTGGCCGTATCGGTACCGCCGGCTCCGAACAGGCGGTTGCCGCGCCCTGTGGTAAAGAGAATAGTATAGTACGCGTTGCCGACGTCCATAACAAACGGGCGCTTACCGCTCGTCCCCGCGGTCTGGTTAAAATTTTTCGCAAACGTTATCATATCGTCCCATGTTTTTGGGATCTCGTTTTCGGAAATCAGCTTCTTGTTGTACATAAGAGCGTACGTTTCGGCGGATAATGGATACCCGTATTGGATGCCGCCATAGGTAGTCGCTGTAAGACATGCGCCTAAAATTTGGCTTGCTAGTACACCAGGATTCGCCGTGGGTAGAATATGCCCATTGGTTACAAGCTCGCCAAGCGTATCATGGGGACCGGCGAACAGATCGGGTCCCACGCCTGCCGGTCCATCAAGGGCGATCTGCGTATGCGAATCGCCAAGTTCTACGTTTACAAATTTAATCGTAACATTCGGGTGGAGTTTGGTATAAGCTTCGCCTGCCTGTTTGATAAATTCATCAGGCCCGTTGGTTGATTCCCAAACGGTCAATACGATATTTTCCACTTGTCCTACAGGAGCAGCCGCATTACCGGCCGCGCCGCTTTCCGTCTTTTTAGTACAGCCCGGAAAAACAAGTAAAGCCGAAAGAAAAGCGCATAATAACGCTTTTTTCATCATTGTCATCATATAAAACCTCCTAATAACAATTACTGTCATATATTATGATACGCAAATTTTCATTTGTAAAGAAAAAAACATATAAATTTGATAATTTGAATGAAGATAACGTAAGATGGCAATAAAACGGCGATATACGCGCCGAATTCCGGCGTATTGCGGGCTGGAATTCCACCGGTGCGGCGCCGGTTAAGCCGCGTTTTGTTAATCCAACCCAATAATTATACCGGCGGCAAGTCAGGAATTAACGTCAGTGGAGACGCATAAGGGCGGGAGCGTAAAGGGTTGTAGCAAACATAAAACCCCTTCTCTAAAGGGAAACAATGAAACAATGCGAAGCGGAAAGCGAAGCCGTGAGGCTGGGGCGTGCTCACGTTACGGGCAGATAAGGCAGGTCAGACCTCGTAGGATAGACCTCATAGATAGGTCATAGGATAGGTCAGACCTCATAGATAGTCAGACCTCGTAGAGATAGGGCAGAGCCCATAGGATAGGTCATAGGATAGGTCAGACCTCATAGATAAGCCAGACCTCGTAGAGATAGGTCAGCCCTAGGGCGTGTTCACACAACGCAAAGCAATACAAATACAAGCGAGATAGATAAAAGCGGAAAAGATACGGGCAAGTTTGTCATAGCGGGTGCAAATCCCTCGAAATCCCTTCGGCCGCCGGAAAAACCGCTCC
>JAITAN010000013.1 GCA_031284105.1 Treponema sp.
AAGAAGCCGGCGGATTGGACACGGCTGATGGAGCGGAGCGTCGAGCGGTACATACAACCGGACCGGGACGGGAAAGGAACGAGCGGGCTCAACCCGACCGCGGCGGCGTATGTGATAGCCTTGTAAATTACAGGCTGTCGGCGCCCAGATGCCCGCATTAATAATTTCCTCAATTTTATCCATAGAGGTTATTTCTTCGGTATATTTTCCTATACTCCGTCTCTTTTGTAGTAGGATATCAAGGGATGTCAATTTCAATCTCCTTTCTTCAAAACACAGATTTGCTAAAAATATAACGCAATTATCCCAATAAGCCGGTTCTTCATATAGAATACTCCTTGCGATCTTTCCCGCCGTCAAAAATTGTATATGTGTAACCGCGCAAGCGGATTGCGTTGGCGTTTTGCAAAGTAAAAACTCCACGTCCTTGCCTTATCCGCGTTCATGGAATGAAGCCTGAAGCAAGCGGTCCCCAGAGACCTTCTTCCCGCTAGTTTCGATCTGCACCGCGAAATACGCGGTATTCCCGCTGTCCCCAAAGTCAAACTCGATCACGTCCTTCTTCCACTTGGTGAAAAAGACTTGCGTAAATCGTCAGGGTTTGCGGGCGCTATTTCGCCGTGTGCAATGACGCCGTACCATATCCGGTAGCCCTTGTTTACCGCATCGCCCGCGTTTCCGGTAACGTAGAGGATCCTGATACCCCGGTCCGTGCCGTCCCAAGGAAGCTCTCTCCCATTACTTGCGCGGTAGGGGTTCCGGCCGGGGTCGCGGTGGTACCGTGGAGCTTCAGCCCCAAACTGATGAGGTCGCTGTCCCCTCAATGGGGGAACGTAGAAATACCGCTTCTTGATGTCCCTCATGGCGTCTTCCGGCAGTTTGAAGGTCCCGCGGCATTGCGCGGTCGCAACCGGTGTGCGGGTGTCCTCGTTTTGCGCGGCGGCAAGAGCCGCTTCGGCATCGTTCGTCTGCGTTTCCATGTCCATCGGCGCGGTCGCGGGAATGTTCCACGCCGCCGCGTTTACTTTCAGAATGATCACCCAATTTTTCTCCGCCGCAAGTTGTCCGGTGCGGGTTTTGGAAAACCGGTCTCTGTTTGTTGGCATACTCTTTTCTCCTTTCCTTATAGATATATATACAGGGGACGACTTGCCCCCTTTGAGACGGTAGGACAGACCTCCGGTTTGTCGAGGTTTCTCTTTAAGACGGCAGGACAGACCTCCGGTTTGTCTCCATAAAAAGCGGGATTTGGGTGTTAGGGGGTTGGCATTCTTTCTTTTACGTACATTATAATTTGATTGGGGGCGTGTATGCCGCCCTTTTTCCAGCACATCTTACAAACCGCGCCACGGCCTTGAGCGGCTTGGATAAAACGGCAATCGCGACTAGGCGGCGCGCTGATATTTTCAAAAATCTCCATTGCTTTTCTTGGGGCATTTAATTATATTAGTAATCAAGCCGATTCCGGAATGTCAAGTTTTGAAGCCGGCTCAACTTAAATAAGAAATCCACGCGCAGAGCGGCGGGGTATTGAAGATTTCTCCTTGAAATCGTATCGTATGCGGGGAACAAATCCCCGTACCCCCGGTTTTACGCCTCAAGGGGCGCAAACACGTTTACGGCGGGGTAGTAAACCCTGCCGTACGGGCGTCGCGCTTCAAGTGAGCGTGCGGATTGAAACAATGAAGGAACCTTCATGAAAGATGATAGACAACACAGGCGGAAAATCCGTTCTACAACCGTTTTAGCGGTGCGTAAAGACGGAAAAGTAGCGATGGCCGGAGACGGTCAGGTTACGATGGGTGAAACCGTGATGAAAAACAATGCGCGAAAGGTGCGCCGCATCATGGATGGAAAGGTGCTGTGCGGTTTTGCGGGAGCTACCGCGGATGCATTTACCTTGTTTGACCTCTTTGAAGCGAAATTGAAAATGTATTCGGGCGATTTGCTGCGCTCTGCAGTAGAGCTTGCCAAAGACTGGCGCACGGACAGGAATTTGAGGCGGCTTGAAGCCTTGCTTTTGACGGCTGATAAGAGTACAACCCTGCTCATATCCGGTACCGGCGATGTGATAGAGCCGGCGGAAGACGCGCTTGCAATCGGTTCAGGCGGAAATTACGCGTATGCCGCGGCCCTGGCCTACCTTGAGGGCAGTTCTCTTTCCGCTGTGGAAGTGGCGAAGAAGAGCCTTGCCATTGCGGGAAATATCTGTATCTACACTAATAACAACATCGTGGTGGAAGAGCTATAGGAGAAAAAGGGAGAAAAAATGAGCGACATAAAGTCCAATAAGCAAAACAGCAATACCTTTGATACATTGACGCCGAAAGAGATAGTAGCGGAGCTTGATAAATATATCGTGGGGCAAAAAAAAGCCAAACGTGCGGTCGCGGTGGCGCTGAGAAACCGTATCCGCAGGCTCAGGCTGGATGATGAAATAAAGGAAGATATTACCCCGAAAAATATCCTGATGATTGGGCCTACGGGCGTGGGAAAAACCGAGATTGCCCGGCGGCTTGCAAAACTCGCCGGTTCTCCGTTCATCAAGGTGGAAGCCACTAAGTATACGGAAGTCGGCTATGTGGGACGGGATGTCGAATCCATGGTACGCGATCTCATGGCCGCGGCCGTCGCTATGGTGAAACAGGAGATGCAGGAATCGGTAGTTGCCGAGGCTGAAAGAAGAACCGAAGAGGCTTTGCTTGATTTACTTTTCCCCCATAAAAAGCGCAAGGAAACGAAGAAATCCGGGGGACCCATTGTGCGGCCGGTCGGCGCGTTCTCCTTTAACAACGACGGTTCCGAAGGACCCGGCCCTTCCATCATGGGAACGGCGATTCAGGTAGGCATTCCGATCTTTGACAAAAAACCCCCGAAAGAGGCGGCTATTGAGCAGGAAGAAGGGGAGCAGTACACCTCCGCAGATCAGGCGGCGCGGGAAAAACTGCGGGAAATGCTCCGCTCCGGTAAGATGGAAGACAAAACCGTAGAAATCACCGTAAACCAAAACTTCCAGATTCCCGGTATGGAGTCTATGGGCGGCGGCTTTGAAGACCTTGAATCAAACCTTTCCGGTATTTTCAGCGCCTTTGGCGGCGGACAAAAGCGCAGGCGCGTTACCATAGCCCGCGCGCGAGAGATCATCATGGCTGAAGAGTCGGACAAGCTCATCGACCGTGAACGGGTAAACGATGAAGCTCGGCAGCGGGTTGAGCAGACCGGTATGATCTTCATTGATGAGATCGACAAGATCGCCGTAAAAGGAGATCGCGGCGGAGGTCATGACGTATCCCGCGAAGGGGTGCAGCGCGACATTCTTCCGATTGTGGAAGGCGCTACGGTCAATACCAAGTGGGGGCCGGTCAACACGGATCATATCCTCTTCATCGCGGCGGGCGCGTTCAACATCAGCAAGCCTTCCGACCTTATCCCCGAATTGCAGGGACGGTTCCCGCTGCGGGTAGAGCTTGATTCCCTCGGCAAAGAAGACTTCTTGCGTATCCTTACCGAGCCGAAAAACGCGCTTACCAAACAGTACCGCGAACTCCTCGGAACCGAAAACGTCGAGATCGATTTCACCGCCGATGCCATTGAACACCTTGCGGAACTCGCCGCGGATGTCAATAGCCACCTTGAGAATATCGGCGCGCGCCGGCTCCATACCATCATGGAAGCGCTGTTGGATGAGCTTTCCTTTGATGCGCCGGATATTGCGCCCTCAAAAGTGATCATTAGCAAGGAATATGTGGATGAAAAACTCGTAGACCTCGTAAAAGATCAGGATTTGGGACGGTATATATTGTAACGTGCGTTCGATGAAACGGTATACATGAGCAGAGGGAAAGCCTTTCCTCATGTATACCGCGAATGGACGGCTTATGGGGCGGAAACCATAGACTGATGATGCCCCAACGGATTAGCCGGATCATTCGCCGCATTGCGATGCCGGCTGTCTTCACTCGGCAGATGTTTTCCAAATAACCCTTCGCCGCCTCTAGTTCCGCCCCTTTTCCGTTAATCGCCCCTCATCTCCCCCCATCTCGTTTTCCAAAAGGTTTCCCCCTTCGATCTCGACGCAAACGGCCGATGACATCCCCGCGCGCCGCGAGTAAGGCGCAAGAGCGCGGCTCCCCGCGGTCATTGATACTCGAGCGTAACGTTGCGCGTATTTTGCCGTGGATGTGTCCGCACGTATGCGGTCGGAGCGGCTGACCGCGTGCAGTCAGGGTGGCTGACCGCGTGCAGTCAGTCGGCCTGACCGCGTGCAGTCAGGGTGGCTGACCGCGTGCAGTCAGGGTGGCTGACCGCGTGCGTGCGGTTTTCTTTTAAGGTATATTTGAGGTAAAAAATCCCCGCCGCTCTGCGGCGAGGGCAGGAAACCCGACTGATCGCGTGGATTGAAACACATGAACGGCGTACCTTCAATATCAGACCGCGTTTACCCAAGCCAGAACGGACAAAAACCGCGGCGCATGATGAAACGCTGCGGCCGCGGCGCGGGCCGCGCGCTTATACCGCGTTGAAACCGGCGTTGATTGCCTCCACATTCACCGGTACAAACGGGTGTTTAATCCGGCGGGAAGAGATCTTTGGCCTGACCGCGTGCGTGCGGTTTTCTTTTAAGGTATATTTGAGGTAAAAAATCCCCGCCGCTCTGCGGCGAGGGCAGGAAACCCGACTGATCGTGTGGATTGAAACACATGAACGGCGTGGCCGCGGCGCATGATGAAACGTTGCGGCCGCGGCGCGGCCCGCGCCTCTTATACCGCGTTGAAGCCGGCGTTGATTGCCTCCACATTCACCGGTACAAACGGGTGTTTATCCGGCGGGAAGAACTCTTTGGCCTGACCGCGTGCA
>JAITAN010000017.1 GCA_031284105.1 Treponema sp.
CCGCTAACAACTACCCTGCTTGCGCCGGATACCGCATCAACGCCGCTTGTTTCAGGCATGGAAAAATAGGCGACAAGGATTTTCCGCGTCCCAGTCTGCGTTTGCGCCGGAACGGAAACCGCTGCCGTAAGCGCAAACAATAAGCACCATACCTTTCTCATAAAATCCTCCATAAGAAAAAGAAAAGAAAAAAAAGTAAAGAACAACACTATCAATCAACCGGTTCAACGATAATTTTGCCGGTATACTTTTGAAAAACCTCGACGCCCGATTCAATCATACCGATATGGATAATCGGGACGACTGTTTGCGGCAAATGATCGCTGTAACAAAACGCTACTTCCGGGCCTTCAGGCCAGTAAAACACCGCGCCCCGGGCATACCTGCGGGTGCGCCCGCCCTTATCAGAAATGGGCCGGGGCAGCACGGTAGATTTAACAAGACCGATCCGGTCAAACGCGGTCAGCGTCAAGGGCAAGAGGCTCACAAATTCCCGCGCCGTCTCGTTGTCATACATGACGGCATAGATAGCCGTGTCTCCCGCCGTAATCTTTATTCGCGCGCCTGCTTGTGTCTGCGTTTGCGCGCCGGCTGTCATTACGGTCATCACATAAAAAGGAATGACCGCGTATATTATCTTTTTCATATCCGCTCCTATAGTTTTATGAGTTCGATTTCCGCGCCGCGATTACTTCGCCCAGCTTTTTCAGCACGGCGGGTATGTCAATGCTTTGCGGGCAGGCTTGAGCGCACGCGCCGCAGGAAACGCAATTTTCAGGCAGTTCATGTTCCGCAAATGCGGCAAGCGTGAAAATAAGACTGGGCGTATACGCCGCGGACATTTCATTGTAAAGCGCAATCAGGCGGGGAATATCCAGCGATTGCGGACAGCCTTCACAACAGTACCGGCAGGAGGTACAGGGGACAACGTTTGCGAACATTTTTATTACCGCATTTAACGCTTCCCGTTCCTCAGAACGCATCGGCGCAGTCCCGGAAAATGTCTTAACATTATCCCGCACCTGCTCAAGGGTATTCATGCCGGAAAGTATCATCTGTGCATGGGGCAGAGATTTTACCCAGCGGAACGCCCATGACGCAAGGGAATCATCGGGACGGATTTTCTTCAAAAGCGCCGCCGCCGCCTCGTCAAGATTTGCCAGTTTTCCGCCCCGGCACGGTTCCATGACCCACACCGGAATAGCGCGCGATGCAAGATATTCATACTTCCGCTTGGCGTCCTGTAATGTCCAGTCAAGGTAGTTGAGCTGAATTTGGGCGAATTCAAAAACAGGATAACGCTCGACAAAGCGTTCAAGCGTTTCGGGTCGGCAATGCGCGGAAAACCCCAAGTGTCTTATGCGGCCTGATTTTTTCTGTTCCAAAAGATAATCCACAACGCCGGTTTCTTCGCCGGTGTAAAAGTCCCATGCGGCCTCGCATACGTTATGCAAAAGGTAAAAATCAAAATAATCCACCCGGCATTTTTCCAGTTGCTCCTCAAACAGTTCGGCAGGGGAACGGGCGGGGAAGGCCGCCAACATTCCGGTAAAACGGTATGCGCCGTCTTTGCAGGTCATCATGTGTCCGGGAAACTTGGTGGCAAGGTAAAAACTGTCCCGAGGGTATTGGCTCAACACTTTGCCGGTAACCCGCTCCGACTCCCCGGCGTGGTAGCGGTAGGCGGTATCAAAGTAGTTTACCCCCGCTTCGTAGGCGGCTTCGATAAGTTCCCGTGCCGCCCTCTCATCAATCTTTTCCCCCTGCCCTGCAACGGTAGGAAGCCGCATCGCCCCCATGCCGAGGCGGGAAAGGGAAAGCCCTGAAAATGCTCTATATTCCATCGTTTTCTCCTGTTTCCGCGGGCTATCCGCGTATAAAATTGGTAAACACCTTGGCTTCCTGCTTGGGAATTTCTATGCCCGCGTTTTTGCCCGCTTCCTGGCAGCGAAGCAAATACGCCATGTTTCTGCCCAATTCCATCATGGTGAATAATCCTTCGCCGTCTTTTTTAACGTCCTCCGGCCTTGCGCCGTGGACCATGTTCCAATAACGGGTGGATACGACGGGCATTTCCTGAATGGTGAAGTATTTCATCATCTGGTCAAAGGCGGCGGTGGTTCCGGCGCGCCGGGCGGATACAACCGCTGCCGCCGGTTTCATGCGGAACGCCTTGTTCGCGTTCCCCCGCAGTTCAGAATAGAAAAGCCTGTCCATGAACGCCGTCATATTGCCGCTTGCCGCTGCATAATGTACCGGCGTACCGAATACAAAACCGTCCGCTTCGTATGCCTTGGCGCGGAGTACGTTCACGGCATCGTCAAACACACATTTTCCAATTTCCCCGCACTTTAAGCACGCGATACAGCCGCCGAGAGGTTTATTGCCAATCCAGAATATTTCCGTATCGACGCCCTCTTGGTTCAGGCTCCCCGCAACCTCGCAAAGGGCGGTATAGGTGCAGCCTTCCTTGTGGGGGCTTCCGTTAATTAATAACACTTTCATACCCATCATCCTCCTGATATAGGTTATTGACACTATCGGATATAGAGCATACTCTAGGTTAAGGACTATCTTTAATTTTTTCAAGGAGGTTTATATGGGTTATACGGTCAGTCAAGTTGCCGAGCGGCTGGGGATTTCGGTGTACACCCTGCATTATTACGACAAAGAGGGCTTGCTGCCCTTTGTCGACCGCGCCGCAAACGGAGCGCGGGTTTTCAAGGATGCCGATTTCCGCTGGCTTGACGTTATCATGGCGCTTAAAAATACGGGTATGCCGCTAAAAAATATTAAGCAGTATGTCGAATGGGGCATGGCCGGGGATTCTACGCTTAAACAGCGTTTCGAGTACATCAAAAGGCAGAAAAAAGTTGTTGAAGGCCAAATGGAAAAACTGAAAAAGTATTTGGAACTGCTGGATTACAAAGAATGGTATTATGAGACTGCTCTTGAGGCGGGAACAGCGGCTATTCACAAGCAGACGGATTGCAACAGCCAGACGTCCTATGCCTGAAATATATAGCCCTCCCCTCAATAGATAACGGCGGGCGGTGGGCGAGCGAATCCGCCGCCATAAGCCGTTTTAGAGAACCCATCTTATCTAAGCACACTATCGGGATTACAAACTTTTTTAACGTCCTCCGGCCTTGCGCCGTGTACCATGTTCCAATAGCGGGTGGATACGACGGGCATTTCCTGAATGGTGAAGTATTTCATCATCTGGTCAAAGGTTGCGGTGGTTCCGGCGCGCCTTACCCCACGTTTTACGTTCATGGTAGGGGATTTATTGCGCGGCCATTCCCAGTTTGCGAAGCCACGAAGTTACATCCCTGTTCGGCGTGGTTACCCTCGTGCTATCCTTGGGAT
>JAITAN010000160.1 GCA_031284105.1 Treponema sp.
CCGGCGATGAGCCGTTGACAATGCATGCGTATGTTGTTTCAGACAGCACGGCGCGGCTGCATCAATCATCGTCTCTTTTCCGCGTTCGTGAAGACAACGAATATAAAAATCTGGTCGGACGGGCTAACAGGCTTCTGCATTGGGAAGATATGCTTTATTTTAAGAGAAAGGACGTCCGTTGGTATGATTTCGGCGGCTGGTACGGCGGTGAAGCTACAAGCCAAAGTTACCGCGAACAACTTTTAATCGATCAATTTAAGGAATCATTTGGAGGAGAAAAAAAGCGGGAATATTCTTTTATTGAACCCGCGTCTTTTTGGGGAAAAATAGCGGTTTCTGTCCATAGCGCGATTGATGCAGTGAAAAAGCGTGGAACATGACGCGGCGTTGCCACTCTTTCGGCCTGATGCCTTCAGGACACTCAAGTTCCATGGTGTTTCCCGATGGCGTTTGTTCACATACTCCATCATAAAGTTGGTTCATACATATATATAAAAATTATACCGCAGCAAAATTTTCGCCACGGAATTTGTTGTCGCGCAGCGCCATCCGCGCCGCGGGAAATTTATAGATTTTATAGAAACCATTTACTTTAATAATATTATTTGGTATAATCGGGAAAAAGAATTTTGAATGGATAAACATACGCGTACAGCGCCTATTACATTTGTTTTCTTTATTACCTGTCTCTTTTCTTCCTGCGCCATTTCACGAGCGCTGTATCTCGGCACGGACCGCAGCCCATTGGGGACGGAATTCACGCTTTCAGGCGGCGCTACCGAAGATATAAACGGAGTTTTCCCCGATGCGGTTTATATCAAAACACGGACGCAGACCTTCAACGCCTATCATTACTATATTCTCCATGACGGCTTGATTTGGTATAAGAGCATAGAAGCGGATAAGGAACCAAAAGACTGGACGCTCTTTGAAAAAGCCGGACTGCCGCATAACAACAGGAAGCGGGGTTTTAGAAAACCCGAAAAAATCGCCGAACTTTCCGCTGATGCCGATGAACTCGTAGCCTTATCCGTCAACGGGGCTTTCTATCGTTATTGTTTTGATGCGACAATAGCCCATGCCTCAAATGTGTGGGCTGACCGGCAAGGCTGGCCGCGGGAAGAACAACTCTTCTTTGACCCGGAAACCGCACGCAATCGCGCGTGGGCAATGGGGAAACGGAACGCGCAAGTTCTCTATTACGAAGACCCGTTTGGTAATCAACATCACAATGGAACAATGGAAATAGCAACAACCTATGTGTTAATGGAAGACGGACAGGAAATACGCTACGCCGATGCGGGTCTCCCCAGCGATTTTTCACGAAACTATATAGGGCCGGAACGCGGCGCGTTTAAGGCGGCTTCATTGTCCGCCAGCGCGTCCACCATGTTTGTACTTAACGAAGCGGGGGAAATGTATACCCGCCTTGCCGATTTTGATACCCTAGGCTGCGATCCCATGTGGTTCAAATACACCTACAAGCCGTATACTTCCGATGTACCCGGAACAAATTATTTTTCCAACCTCACCGAATGGGCATTACCCGCTGAAGACTGGCTCGCCCAGCCGCCTGTTCCGCTAAACGAAAAAGCAGCGATTACCCGGCATATCACCATTTTACAGAACGGACAAGGAAACGGAGCGCGGGAACTGCGTGTTGCCGGATGGAACGAACGCGGCGAAGCCGGATATTGGACAAAGGCGATTTTTGCCGACGCATGGGATTTTGTAACCGCACCGCTCTTTTTGAGCGAAGGCGACGCATTAAACGGTAACGCCGAACGGGGTCAGACTGTGGACAAAACCTATAGCGGCAGATCGTGGAACGGCATAGCAAAAGCACAAGATATAGGAACAACGCCCCCGCTGGGCGCGGCGAAATATGACTGGATTACGACTCACGACTGGACGGAAGAAACACAGTGGTTTTACGAAATTACCAATTTCAATATTCTTGAAGGCGACTGTAACCTCAACATTACATGGCGCGGTGAAACCTGCACATTGACGCTTCACCCGGTAGAGATGTGGAGTTATCTCAAGAGAGATTATATGAGCGGTCGAACCGGTGCGCCAAAAGTATGCTGGGTTACGCTTGTAATACCGGACGGCGCTTTGAATGGACTATCGCCGGAATTTGCCGTGAAGATTACCGAAAGATTTGCGCCTTTTGACAAAAAAATTTTTCACTATACCCTTGCGGCAACGGCGCATTTTATTCTCATGCGGGACAGTGAAAATACGGCTTCCGTGTTATACCTTACGGACGGAACCATATCTAATCGCTATAATGATTTTCAACAGCAATGGTTTGTTGAAAATTACGCGGAAGCAACACAGATAAACGCTTCGGAATTACTCGTAGACGAAAGATGCCCGGTAACAGGCGAAGAATTGTCGCAAAAAATCACGGCAAATAAAATATTCAGGGACGATTTAAAACATATTATCCGCCAATCGAAATGGTCGCGCCTTACCGCTTTCAAATTTAACTTTGGATATATCCCCGCCCACTATATTATAACGCCGCTGCGCTTTGTTGACGTGCCCAAAATCCGCACCATCACTACCTACGGAGACCGTATCGTATTGAGTAACAGCGCCTTCACCACCGTTATTGCAGAATTGCGCGTTGCGCTTGACGAGCGGCTTTTAGAATTATTGAACGCGCGGATAAAACGCTACGAGAAATTGGCAAGGGAACTTTCCAAAGAAAAGAGCGGCGCGTAAATTGGTGCGTATATTTTTTATCATGTTCATTTTTTGCACGATCACGCCTCCTGTCTGCCGGGCTCAAACACCGCCCGCTTCTATTTTTTCCCTTGATTTAGGATATACCCTCACCGGACTCACCAACAACGGTTGGGGGCTTGGCGTAAGTTACGAGCAAAAAATATGGGACTATCTTTCCGTAAAGGGCGGTTTTGGACACATGACCTTTTTAACAAGCCGCGAAGATGTATATTGCACATCGGTACATATTTCGCTTTTCACCAATTATTATCCGTTTAGGGGCGGTATTGACAAACTGTACATTGGGATTGGATCCGGCGCTGATTTCATGAATTATTTTGGAGACGGCGAATTGCCCGACAACAGCGCCGACAACGTAATCCATATTACGCTGATCCTTGGCTGGAAATTTTTAGTATGGAAACATGTAATGATAGATGTGTCAGGCGGCTATAAATTCATTGCCGTAGACGCCCAAAACTATAAAACCATACTGGACTATATTCATCCCGGAGTGCACTTTGGAATCGGCATAAAAATATTTTTATAACGCGGAATGAAAATGAGAGGAAATACCCCATTCTTAGCCAAAACGGTACATTCCTAAAGGCATGAAAGGAGGCTTTTATGGCAACTGGGGACTATACCAAGGGTCAATGCCGCTTCAAGGTCGGCGCGATCCTCCGCGAGGATATGCGTGCGTCCACACGGGCTGCGCCGCCGGTGTTCGCGGCCACCGCATCAACGAAGAGTTTATACTGCACGTCAAATTCCCCATACCGACCCACGGCGGCCGGCGCCCCAAACACACTGCCGTGAAGCCGCGCAAGCGCAACTGGCAGGCTGTAGCGGGGTGGAGCGAGCGGCATTCGCCAATAAAAATGCCGCAGAATGGCTTGTTATCACTCTGCGGCGGAAAGGAGGAACGTAAACTTATTTTACCGAACCAAGAATACCGGCCACAAAACGCCGTTGTTGGCTGAAGAATATAACAACCGTGGGCAGGGTACAGATACTCACCGCGAGCATCAGGATGCCGTAATCGGTGGTATAGCCCGATGTGAGCGAGGTGATCAACAGGGGCATGGTTTTGCTGTCTTGGCTTTGCATGATGATGAGGGGCCAGAGGTAGCTATTCCAGTTATTCATAAACGCCACAATAGCGGCGGCCGCGAATGTCGGCGACATAACCGGAAGATAGATACGCATAAATATGCCGAATTCGCCCAGACCGTCAACGCGCGCGGCTTGCACAATCTCGTAGGGGAAAGACATACTCGACTGGCGGAAGAAAAATATCAGAAACGCGGTCGAAATGGACGGTAAAATAAAACCCAGCGTCGTATTTAAGAGTTTCATTATGCTGAACATACGGAAAAGCGGCACCATGATCGAGGCGAACGGCACCATCATGGAGAGAAGGAGAATGGTCATCAATCTATCCTTGCTTTTATCGCGATATATTTGAAAACCATAACCCGCCATCGCGCAGATGAAAAGACTCACGAGGGTGCCTATAACGCTGTTTCTGAGGGAATTCCAGAACGCCCGCCCCACGGAAACAAGCGAAAACAGTTTTTTTATGTTTTCGATAAAGTAAGCACCGGGGAGTATTCTTCCATTAATGATGTCCACGCTTTTATTGGTCGCGCTTGAAACCATCCATACAAAAGGAAGCGCTGAAAACAAACACACGATGATGAGGAACCCGTACATGCAGATCGCTGTGGGGGAGATTCGTACCGTTTTTTTCATGCCCTGTCTCCTATTTTCATTTGAATAAACGAAAGAACAGCGACCATAATCAAAATGCTATAAGAAACCGCGGCCGCATAGCCGAACTGCGGGTTGTATACAAAGGACAGATTGTAAATATATTGCGATATGGTAATGGTTGAAACGCCGGGTCCTCCGCCCGTGAGGTTTTTTACTTCATCAAAGAGCTGGAGCGTACCGTTTGTCGACATAATGGACGTAAGCAGAATGACCGGCGCCAAAAGCGGGATAGTCAACTTAAAAAATATCTGCGCCGGAGACGCCCCGTCAATACGCGCGGCCTCATATACCGAACTATCGATATTTTGAAGCCCCGCAAGGTAGAAAATAGTATTATACCCCGTCCATCGCCACGTAATAACCAAAATGATGATACATTTCGCCCAGATCGGATGGCTTAACCAGCTTACCGGTTCCGCGATGATGTGCAGGCGGATGAGGAAGAAGTTGACGACTCCGTCCACTGCGAAAAATGATTTGAAGATCATGGCTGAAGATACAAGCGCGGTCGCACAGGGAAGAAAGACCAATGTCCGAAAGAACCCTTTGAATTTGAGTTTTTCCGAATTGAGAATCGACGCAAGAATCAACGCCAAGATCAACATGATAGGCACCTGAATTACCAAATAGACAAACACGTTCCCCACAGAAGCCAAAAACGTAGAGTCTTGAAACAGCCGGAAATAATTCCGTACGCCGGTAAAATGCGTGTTTCCGCCAAAGCCGGACTGCAAGGACAGGATAAAGGCGGAAATCATTGGATAGAAGGAAAGGATAAAAATCAAAAGGGATGCCGGAAGCACAAAAAACCAACCCCATCCGCTATATTTTTGCGTTAAACTCTTTTGTTGCGTTACCGTATTTTTCAAGCTGTAACTCCTTCTTTTTAAGAATAATCCGTGTCCGCTGCCCGCGTAAACGGTATGCCGGCGCGGACGTATCGCGGCGCTTTCCCTGTTTTTTGACGGAATACGCCGCGTATACGTTATGAAAACACCGCCGGACGTTTACTGGGCAATAAGGAATTCGGTATCTTTCTGGGCCTTTGCGAGCGCAGCGTCGATGTCCGTTCCTTTTACAATGTCGGCGAGCGCGAGGGCTACGTTGTTACGCGCTTCATAGTTGAACATGCCGTATTTAATCTGCGGAACCTTGCCCGCGTAATCCACAATATCCACGTAAATTTGCTGTCCGCCGAAGAAAGCGCTGGATTCCGCATAAACCGAAGACTTGCTAGCCGGAAGCCACGTCGCTATGGCGCCGGATGTCGGCAGAATGGTATCGTAGAGCTGCGTACTGCCCGCGAATGTCGCGTTGAGGAAGTCCATGGCCACGGCCGGGTTCTTTGAGTTACCCATAACGACCCAGCTCGAACCGCCCACGCTGGAGTAGTTGGTGCCGCCCGGTATGTTGAGGCGCGGGGTGGTTGCCACGGCCCACTTGCCGCTTTGATCCGCGTTTGCCGTGATCGATCCGATGATCCAGCAGCCGTTCACCGTGGCCGCTATGTTTTTCAGGGATGCTATGTAGGCGTTCCAATCCGCGACCAGCATGAATATGCCCGCGTCAACCATTTCTTTGTACACCCGGGCAGCTTCTTTCAGCACCGTGTTGCCGGCGATATTCACTTTTCCCTCGGCATCAAAGAACCATGCGCCCGCGCTCTGAAGCATGGCAGGCACCACATCGTTCTCGTTGCCCACTGCGGAAATCATGGAAACGCCCGTCTTCTCCTTTACGATTTTGCCCAGCTCAATGAAGCGATCCCAGGTAATCTCGTTAAAATCCGACACTTTCAGTCCGGCTTGTTCGATAATATCGCGGCGAAGAAAGGTCGCGCTCGCACCGTTATCGAACGGGACGCCGTAGGGTTTACCGCTAATGGTGGCGACATCGACTTTGTATTGGGCGAATTGGGATACATCGATCTTTCCCTCAATGGACAAGAAGCCTTTGGGGAAGGTGGAAACGTTTTTCTGAATCGCGTTATCCTGCATAAGCACAATATCGGGCAGGTTATCGGTCTGGTTTGCCGAAAGGGACGTGGTCAGTTTCTGCTGAATATCGTCCCACGCGGTTTCAACCACGTTTATCGTAACGTTGGGGTGAGCCTGCCGGTAGATTTTTACGGCTTCATTCATGGCATACACGTTGAAGCCTGGGTCCCAGCACCATACGGTAAGGGTTACCGGTTGGTCCGCAGCGGGCGCGGTCTGCGTTGCGACGGGCGCGGCGCTCTCCTGTTTCCGGCAGCCTATGAGCATCGCCATGCCGCACAGTAACACGATTGATAGAAATATCATTCTCTTTTTCATTACATTCTCCTTAAAATAATAACATTACCGGCAAGTATAAAATTGTTTCAGCGTGTTGGAAAGTTACTAAAATACTTTTTATATAAAAAAAAGAGTTACCAAAATACTTTTTTTACAAGAAAGTTACCGAAAAGAGTTATCAAAATACGTTATCGAAGGTCTGGGCCGGG
>JAITAN010000194.1 GCA_031284105.1 Treponema sp.
GCCCGGAAGCGCCGCCGGTAATCCGGCGGAGAGAAGCGCATCTCTTGTCAATGAGAAGCGCATCTCTTATCAGCGGGAAGCGCATCTCGCGGCGGAGAGAGGCGGTGAACGAACAAGGCGGGGCAGGCGGCGTTCTTCCCCGCCTTGACCGCCGCCGCCTATGCGCCGGTGGATGCCGCCGTGCCCGCCGTTGCCTTTGTCCGGCTGTCCATGGCGGGTGCGGGAGGCCGTCATCGGCGGCGCCGCCGGTTGAGCCGGACTTCGACATATATGCCGCGCCGCGCCCGGAAGCGCCGCCGGTAATCCGGCGGAGAGGAGCGCATCTCTTGTCAGCGGGAAGCGCATCTCTTATCAATGAGAAGCGCATCTCGCGGCGGAGAGAAGCGGTGAACGAACAAGGCGGGGCAGCGGAAGCCGGCGGCGTTCCCGGCCCGGCCGCCGAACCACGCGATGAACTCAAGCGGCGAGCTGCGGCGGCCGTATGAAAGGTTGTGCGGAGTACAAGAAGCCGGGACCGGCGCGGACCGGGATGAGGAGGCGGGTGTTTGCGGGTATCTATCAGAACGATGAGACGCCGGGGGCAATTACGGGGGAGAAAAAGAGGGTGGGGAAACGAAGCTTCACGCGGGCTGCGGAGCGGCGAAATGGGATTTGGGTACCCTACGGGGCGTCTCCGCCGCGTGGTTTATTTTGTACAGTGAAGGTAAAAACGGGAAGGTAGAGAAAGAGAGCGGGCAATGCCGTACCGTGTTCCCGTCAGAAAACTCACGGTTACCTACCGTATATCTACCGGATTATGACGCCTATAACATAAAATGCGCTCATCTCAAAGTCATATATTGCTTCTGCTTGCAATGTCATTTATACTTTATCTAAAGGATTCGGCTTATGATCAATATTGTCATTATTGATAGCGATGAAACCGAGCGCTATAAAATAAAAGACAACCTTTCTTCCCAATCCGATTTTGACGTCATCGGGATCGGTAAAGACGGTTATGAAGCGGTCAGGCTTGTTAAACACAAACAACCGGATATTGTCATCATGGATATTGCCTTACAAGACGGGGATGGGGTTGCGCTTATTTCCCTGCTCAAAAGCCTCTCTCCCCATACGTCCGTTGTTCTTTTTACGGACTTTGAAGACGAAGAACATATCTGCAAGGCGCTTATGCAAAAACCTGCCGGATATATTATCAAGCAAGGGGCTATGCCCGGTCTTTGTAACGCGCTAAAGAATATCTATCAAGGCGATTGTTTCATCAGTTCGCAAGTGGCATCAAAGATATGTTCTATTTTTTCACACATGAGCGGCTTGTATTCGGGGATGCTTCCGAATACCGGCAAACAACCGCCTGAAAGAGAGCGGGTGCCGCCCGGTATTTCCGGCATAGAATTACGGATTATCGCGTTCATAGCGCAGGGGCGTTCCACGCATGAGGTGGCGGAGAAACTCTCGATAACCGACGGTACCGCGCGCAACTATATTTCAGTGGTGATGAGGAAAGCCGGCGTTCACAACCGCAGCCAACTCACGCTTTTTGCCATACACCACGGACTCATGCCGGTTTGAATCGAAATGACATGGAAGAACCGGTTGGCAGGTGATGGAGAAGGAAGCGCCCGTTCATAAAGGCTTTGGGCAGAAAATAGAGGCTGATGCGAAGCGCGCACTACCATGGCTCTCCCTGAATATACCGGTTAATCATAATTGCATGGCTCTTATTCCTCAAAAGCGCGCAAGCCGGTTACTCTGCCTCCTTCTTATCCCAGTTTCTCAATTCTCGTGAAGCCCAATGCACGATCAAAAGCTTCAAGCGCTCATACCCGTTAAGCTCATCATCGAAAATCGCCTCGGCAAAAATAGACTGCGCTATCGGATTCGTTGTTTCAGGTAATTCCAGAATCCAGCGGGAAAGCAAATCCGGTTTCTTTTCCAGCATAAAAGCCTTTACCGCAGGCAGCAGTGTTTTTGCCTGATGGTTTCCGGCTGCGAGGCGCGCCTCTTTCTTCAAAGATGCACCCATTTTCAGATGCCGGCCCCTATGTACGGCTCGGTAACGCTCCGTAGCGGACTCGGCTTCATCAATTGCCAATACGGGGGACGGCGCTTCATTCGCCAGAAATTTAAGCAGCAACGGATAAAATCGATGCAAACCCAGAATATCCGCCATAGCAAGCGCCACCCCGTCACAGAGGTACGGCGGAGGGTTGGCGCTGCGTAGAATATCCAACAGTACCGATAGCGAGTAAACGGACTTATATATCCCAAACGCTTCAACGCCCATGAGTTTAAGACGGGGGTTTTCCGTCTTAATAATGATATCCTCAATCTGAGGTCTAAATGCGTGATCCTCCATACGGGCAAGCGCGATAATAGCCTCTCCCGCAAGCATATAATCCTGCGAAGCCGCAAGTTCTCTCAATACCGGAAGCGCCGCCGAAGCATTGTGCGTACCTAAAATACGCGCGGAAATGTAGGCTGTCGTATACGGATGGTTAAGCAGATCCTGTATAAGCGCATGTTCAGCCTCTTCACTCAACGCGGAGAGCGTTTCCATTGCCCGCAACGCTTCAAGCCGCGTAGAAAGACGGGGAGATTGCGCCTTGTCCAGCAGTCCTGTAATCGCAAGCTGAGAAGGCGTATCGTGCAGCGCATCCAAGATCGCTTCTTCTTCCTGCGAATCATTGGTCTTGCTCAGCTTATCAAGCAGAGTAATTGCCCGCAAATCGCGGAATGAAAATATAACCTCAAGGGCGTTCTTGAACGACAGAGAACCCAGTCGTACCAATTTCCTCTGAAGCGCCAATACAACGCCGATAATAACGATAAGTACCAGATACAGGAATTTGAATGTCGCAAAGCTTGAAAAACCAAGTCCGGTAAACGTATCCAGAAAAAGACCTGCAACAAAAGAGCCGCCGGCTCCGGCAATCCCGAAACAAATGAAGTACACGATCCCCATATCAAGCATATATTTTGCGGGAATGAGTCCCAGAAAATACGTCTGGGCAATACCTTCCGCGCCGAGAAAACCGAAATTGAGCATAAAAAGCAAGATTATCAAAAAAACAACCGCAACAGCCGCATTGTCTATAATGCTTACCGGTAAAAGCACAATTGGAAGCATACTTACAAGACCAAAAACCGTACAAATGATAAAAAGAGGCTTTACGCCGATACGATCAACCAGAAACTTTGTCGCAAAACCAACGGAAAGCTGTCCAAATCCTCCGAAAACCGTATATAACACGACCATACTATCGCTTTGGTGGAATACTTCGCGGCAATACACAACGGCAAAAATACGCGCAACACCGGAAGCGAGAGCGATCATAAAAAGAATCGTCATAAACTTTCTAAACGGAGCATCGGAAAAAGATTCTTTCAGCATGTTGCCGAAATTTACTTTTTTGGCATTTTTATCGGTTTCCGGCTCGGGCAGCTTTTTGATCATAAGCCCGCTTATCACGCCGCTGATAATACCTATTACGGTAAGAATCGCGTAGAGTACAAGCGGCGGATCCTGCCAGAAGGAGAAAAGCATGGCAACGGCAAGGTTGGTCAACATACCGAGACCCGCGTTGATTATCTGGATAAGGGTCATATAACTGCCCCTGTCCGGTCCGGAAGCCAGTTCATCAAGCACCGGATTATTACCTATCATACCTATACCGCGGTTTAGATGAAAACAAAAGGTGCCGAGTACCATAAGCCCAAGCGCAAGGTCTCTATGTCCGGACTGAAACACGAACGGCGCGATTATAAAGGGCGACATAGTAAGAGACCGCAGAATCCACGTCCAACAATACACGCTTATAATAGACAACAGCCTTGCAAGTATCTTTCCAATCGGAAGGAAAAAATACGCCACATAGACGAATGAGCTGAGTATGCCGATAACCGTTGAAGATGCCTCCATCCTTATTGCCAGAATGGTGATCAAACTACCGGCAAGGAGCGTATAAGAAAAAGCGTTGAAAACATTAAAGACATTGTACAACGAACGCGCCTTACCAAGCCGGTAAGGCGATAGACTGTCAGGCATGTATAAAAGATACTGTTTTCGGAGGTAATGTTCAAGATAACAGCTTCAATGTTAAAAGCAGCGGCAAATGATCGCTCAACCCGTCTCCTGTTTTCGGATTATACGATGCAGGATACCCATAACTATTGATAAACGGCTCAACGTTTATTACCGCGCACGAGTCAAATTCCCAGCCCGCATTATCAAACAGCGGATCGTTCAAAAGAAAATGATCCATTGTTTCCCATGTATTTTGATAATTATACGACCCGCCGGATAATTCGGTTGACCATGGTGAATAAAAAGCCGCGGGAGCAAACGATCCGTTATATGTCCCATCTTCCGAAAAGTGTCTTGCCATCGGCGGCTTCTCTTTGCTTATCACAAGAAAATCAGGGTGCGGCATATTTACGCCGCTTGAAGCCATTGCGGACGCGTGTGCATCATCGGGAAGCAACGCCGTAATAAAACCATTACCCTGCCGGTAGAATTCATCATAGTTTTCATTTAAATCGCCCATTACAACAACCGGTATGCCCGAGTCTTCCCGTTTTATATCGGATACCCGTCTTGCAATGATAGAAGCCGCCGCTTTCCGAAGCGGTTCGGTCTCCGCATCCCCGCCCAATTTTGACTTCCAGTGGCACAGAAACAGAACCAATGGTCTTTCCTCAACCGTAACCCATACCTCCAATACGGGACGCGGTATTACCGCCTCTTGATTTGAAATCGAATGTACCCTTGTTTGCGTGAACGGGAACCTGCTCAACACGCCTATACCGAGCGGCGCTCCATCGTTATTACCGAAAAAACTCCAGTGATAACCATACTCTCTGAGATAATCATTGGCAATGTCCTCAAGAATGTGGGATTTTTCTATCTCTATCAGTGTAAAAATATCGGGGGTTTCTTCCAAAGAATCAACGGCATGGGTAATGTTGTTCAAGCGGGCGACGTACTTTTCCCTTGTCCATCCCGCGCCATATTCCTCGTATTCATACCCGTCTTCGGTTCCATCAAAAAGAGCCTGCACATTCCATGTCGCTATATGCAAAACATCAGGCTTCTGCTTACTTGCAGTGGAATGTGCCTGCGGCGATCCATTATCACAGGCACTGCAACTCATAAGAATTGGTAAGGCCAATAAAAATATCCACAATTTCATCACAATCTCCTAATATATGGAGGACATTGAAATGCGGGATGCTTTAGATTTCTCCGTTATTGTACAGATTGTACAGTAATTTTTTCACTGACCTCCGAAAAGCCGCTGTCATTCGTACCGGCTTGTCCGCTTCCCGCTATGACTTTGTAATAATAGGTATGTCCGGTCTCTACCTGTGTATCGTTGTAAAAGCTTTTGCCATCTTCGCTCCACACTTTCCCGTCCGATATTCCGGCATATTCAAAATATTCAAAACCGCCATCCCGCTATTCGGAACGGTACACAAGATAATACCACGCCAAAAAAACAGGCTTCCACGTTACCCGTACGGCGGGCTTTCCGTCTGCTGTTACCTGTTCGGCGGTTATCTCCGTGGGCGCATTAAGATTCGCTTCTGTGCTACAACTAAAGCAAATCAATATCAAAACCGGTATGAATAACAATACTGTTCTTTGCATAATAAAACTCCTTTTTTATGTCCCTGAAGTTTGCAAACTAAAGTTTTGGGAACCTTTTTATATCAAGATAGGGATATTTTACCGTACCGTCAAGGAATATCTCCATTTTGAAGAGCAGAGTGATAGACCTCGCCGTTAATGATTCTGCGCTCATACCCATGTGAGATGCCCATATATACCTATGACCGAATATAGTCGGCTTGATATACCATAATATCCGGCATAGCCGGAAAACGGGACGTCCTTCCCATATGACAAAACGGAGACATTCTATACTTGAGCAATTTTGGCAAAGTTTTCACAAACATCAGGGCGCCGGCGGATGGTTTTGATTTCCGCGATGAACCGGAGGCATGGAAACAAATCCCCGTACGCACTAACTTATATATGACAAACCGCCGTTTAATCGTTAAGGGGGTTAATTCCCCACCCTTTAGGGCGTAAAACTGGGAGTGTGGGGGATTTGTTCCCACACATACGCAAAGATTTCAAGGAGAAACCTTCAATACCCCGCCGCAGAGCGCTAAACTTGACCCACAGAATCATGCGAGGTACTCCCGGTAAGCCGGCAGTATATATAACTTCATCAGCCCTATCCATATCGTTTTGACTCCGGGATGCCCGTCACAGGGCGCCCGTTTCGGCCCTCCCAACCATCCCGGATAATCTACCGCTTCTTTTATCGTATTCGGTTTCTTCGGTTCCTTCTTACTCTTATTCGCAGCACAATACAGCAGT
>JAITAN010000219.1 GCA_031284105.1 Treponema sp.
CTGGTCGTCCCGGCCGCCCGACAGCCAATGTTTGTAATGCGTCATGTTATTGCGCCTCCATAAATAAAATAGACCGTTTATGACACGGTCATAGAATAACGCGGTCATAAAACCGGTTGGTTTTGCCGTAGAATCAGTTGATTCCGTCACAGAATCAGTTGATTTTGCCGCAGAATCAGTTGATTTCGTCACAGAATCAGTTGATTTCGCGATAGAATCAGTTGATTTTGCCGCAGAATCAGTTGATTCCGTCACAGAATCAGTTGATTTCGCCGCAGAATCAGTTGATTCCGCCCGGGGGAAAACCGCCTTTGCCGAAGCGGGAAACGCGGGTTCCGCGGGAAAAATCCCGCGCGATACGCGGCCATTTTTCTACCCGTTCCTTTCAAACCTTAGTTAAAAATCATACCCCTTTTGTACGCGCGTGTCAAGCTTTTTTCGTCAGGCGTTGTTTCTTTTGATAAAAATTTATCCTGAAAAATGGTAGCCGATACCCTTGCGTTTCCCATTAGAATAAATCAAACAGCAGCGTTACGGGAAACACGACAACAAACGCGGGCAAGAAATTGATGGTCCTGAATTTATGCACGTTCAACATACTCAGGCCGATTGCCAGGTCTACAAGCCCGCCGACGGCATAGAAATTCATAATTTGGCGCTCGGTCAGAAGCGGAAAAATCCAGCGCGAAAACAAAAACAGTACGATATAGACGGAAAACTGCGGGATGGCGATAAACGAAACGGCACCGCCGAGTTTCGCGGCAAAAATCATCGCCGCGAAAAAATCCAGCGCCGCCTTTGTCAACAGTATCGACGGTTCAGCCTCAAAACCTTCTTTAAGTATGCCGAAAATGCCCGTACCGCTTGCGACAAATAATGTCGCGACAAAGCAAAACTCCGTTGTCCAGCCGCTGTCCGTTTTTTTCGCGGCTTTGCCAAACAGCGAACCAACCGCCTTTTTGACGCGGGTATCCAGCAGCAACGCCTCCCCGATTATGACGCCGAGTATCAGCGATAACGCGACCGGTGTAAGGCTGTGCAGCTTGATAATATTGGTTATCGCTATCATCAGGGCGCACAGCCCCATAACAAGCGTAAGCGTATTCTTGAATTCTTCTGATAAACGCCTGCCCAGCAGTATGCCAAACAGCCCGCCCAAGGCTAACAAAGCCGAATTCGCAATCGCGCCGATTGGCATACTAACCACCTACTTTCTGCAAATGCTGTCAATCCACTGGAACAAATCGCTCACATCGTAATCGCCGGCGTGGGGAATTCCCCAGGGCGCATGGTAATCCACGCTCAAGCCCGCTTCCTTGAGTTTGCCCGCAAGTATCGCGGAAATGGCAAGCGAGGTGTCCCGGTCCCGGCTTCCGTGGCGGATGCGCCAGAACCGCGCTTTCACGGCCCGCCCATCCGCCACATATTCCATCGGGTTCATCATTTTTATGCGTTCCGCATCGCAAAGCGGCGCACCGGTCTTGCTTATACTTTTTATATATTCAGTGTAATGGCAGACTTCACCTTCCGCCGTGCCGAACAAGTCGTTCTCCACGCCTTTGGCGTAAATATCGTCAAAAGCCGACGGCGTTTTCATTCTGCCGATGTCCTTTGCCCACAGATCAAAATCAATCTCAATGCCGCCACCGTTGTTACGAACCCAGGGCGAGGCGAACACGTCAATGCCTTTTCCAAGCGCGGCTTTTGCGGATTCCGCCAGTATGCGCCTGATGTAGTCTTTGAAAGCGCCGTTGCCGTCCGTATCAAGCGTCAGCGGCGCGTCCTGTTCACCGGCGAGCGAAAGCGAATTGATATAAGCGGGGAACTGGGCGGCGAGTTCTTCCGACAGCCGTATCTGCTCACCGGTAATCGTGCCTTTGTCGCTTTCAAAATCGGGCCGGCCGCCGTAAATATAACGCAGGCCTGCAAAATTACTGTCATACGTGTGGACGCCCCTGAACTGCCATTCATACGCGGTATGCGCGTTTTCCATATTGGCAATCGGGCAGTAGCAGGACGCCGCGTAAATTTCATCGCCCGCGCCGGCCGCGCCAAGTTCGCTCAAATAACCGTCATAATCGGGATGATTGCCTGTAGCGCCCATAAGCGATGACAAACAACCCCCCGCGCTTGTCCCGTTCGTGATGATTTTGCTGTCGTCGCCCGGCAAATCTTCGGCAAAGTAATGCAGATACCGTATGGCCGCCTTGTAATCGACTATGCAATTCGGCGCTTTGCCGGTGTAAAGCCCGTTTTCGTCAAACTGGCAGCGTCCGCGTATGGCGGGAGCGGCGACCACGTACCCATGCTCCAACGCCCGGTAAATTGAGTTGAGTTCGCCCATCTTGAATTTATTAAATCCGGGTTCGTCAAGCGGGCCGGGCATATATCCCCCGACCGTGTTCGGGACAAAAACAGGCGCGGTTTTCAGCGTGTATCCGTTTATCGCCTGGCCATGATAAAAAGCCTCCGGCACAAAGATGTTCATTGACTGGTACGCGGCGTTTGACGGATTATCCACATACACAAGGTTGCGAAACGCTCTGAATAGTATTTTTGTACCGTTCAGGTCAAGGCCCTCAACAGAATATTTTCTTTTATCGAAATATGACATATACATTACCTCCCTTCAATTAAGTCTTTGCGTATCTGCGGCAAATACTTTTCAACATTCATCAACAGGATAACGACGAACAGCAAAACGCCGATAATCGCGCCAAACCACGAAAACGCGAATGTGATGCCGAATATCGTCCTTTCAGTTTGAACCGCGAGTGTGGGGTTGTAGTCAAATATGGCAAGAAACCACCCCGTAAGCCCCGAACCCACACCTATGCCGACTTTTGCGCCTATTGACGACGACGCGGCGAACAGGCCCTCGGAGCGAATCCCCGTCTTCCATTCGCCGTAATCGCAGGCGTCCGCGATCAGGGCGTATGAGCCCGCGAAGATGGGACCTGTTCCGATGGTACGAAGAATAGAGCCGAGCAGAATGACGCTTGTGTTACCGCCCGAAAGTCCCATTATCGCAAAGCCGAGCGTCAAGAGAGCCGTTCCAAGCGCCATAAACGCCTGCTTGGAAAATCGTTTGGTAAACCACGGCATGACAAAGAGTATCACGATGCCGGGAAACTGCCCCCAAAACATAAGCTGCATCATAAACTCCGGTCTACCCAAGACGACATTGCAATAGTAAATTTGCGCGGCAATGGCGTTTGCGTTCATGATAAGCGTTAACGCACTTATCATGAGAGCAAGGTAGAAATACTTGTTTTTGAGGGCGGCGGGAAGCTGCTGTTTCAGGGGCAGCACTTCATTTTTCGCAAGCCCCGTTTCCATCATGCCTACCGTTTCTTTTACAGCAAGGCCCGGTATAAGGATAAGTGCGCCCGCCACGATTCCGAGAATGACACTGGTTGCCGTCCAACCCAAGTTCATCACCAGAGCGGTCATTGCGGTACCGACAACAAGCCCTGATACGCCGTTGCAAATCCCGCTGACAACGCTGGTATTGTTGCGTTCCTGGGCGTTTCTTGTCATGCGGGCAAGCAGCGCCGCGTGGGCTATGCCAAAAATAGTGTAAGAAATGCTCATAAGAAACGTGTAGGTAATGTAAGCGTATACCAGTTTTCCTGTGCCGTCCCACCCGGCGGGAACATTCAGCAGGAGAATCATACCGATACAAACGAGCGGAGCGGCGACAATAAGCCAGGGCCTCGCCTTGCCGATACGGGTGTTGGTTTTGTCAACGACAGACCCCATCAAAAGATCCGTAAAACCGTCAAGTAAACGGGTAAGGAAAAACATCGTACCGATTGCCGCCGCGCCGATAAGCGCGGTATCCGTATAGTAGGAAAGCAGAAACGCGGCAGCTAACGAGCTTACCACATTCCCGCCTGCGGCTCCGCTGCCGTAGGCGATTTTTTGCCTCAGTGAAATCTGTGAATCCTCTTTCTCACGAAGATTTGTTTCGTTTTTCATGATTTACCTCCTTCATGAAAACTTGATTTGTATAAGATTATTTAGTGTAAACCCTGTACGCAATGTGGAGCAATCCAAGTTTTCAGGTTTAATATTCCATTTAGGAATATTAAAGAGGCGCTGTATGCGGTGCTATTGCGTCTTGAGGAAATTCCAAAATGCGTTCACGGCCCTTGTGTGCAGCTTCTTTTGACGCAGGAAGCCGACTTCTACTACGGCGGAAACATCAAGCGGGACTATTTTTACGCAATGGCCGGAGATTTTTTCCGCTATGGTTTTCGGAACGATGCTTACACCCATCCCGTTGGCAATCATGTCCGCGATTATATCAATGCGTTTTCCCTCGTAGGGTATATGCGGCCTGAACCCGCAACTTTCGCAAAGGCTGACGACGTTATCATACAGCATGGATTTTTTGCCAATCTGCAGGAAATTATCGTTTTCCAGTTCTTTAAGGCAAATCGACGCCTTTTTCGCCAACGGACGCTTTTCGTTAAGAACCGCGACATACTGTTCTTTCACAACGCATATATAATCGCAGTTTTCAGGCGGGTCATCAAAAATCCGGGCGAACGCGATATCGCAGCCACCGCCCTCCAGGTTCTTCAGCAACAGCGCGTCCCCTTCTATTTCCTCGATATTTACCGTAAAATCTGGATATTTGTTTCGGAACCTGCTTACGAGAACAAAAACGCCATAGCTTGCCATCGTAGGAATGCCCTGCAAAAAAACCTGCGACGCTTTCTTGTCATTAAATGACCTGACCGCTCTATTGAGCGCCGCATAGGTCTCAACTAATTGTTTGGCATAAGGAAGAACGAGTTTTCCCGCATCGGTCAATTCAATAGTCCTGGGATGCCGGTGAAACAGTTTCACATCCAAATCTTTCTCCAAATCCATGATTCGTTTGGATACATTGCCCTGGGAGGTATATAAGAGTTCGGCGGTTTCCGTATAGTTGAGCGTTTCTGCCAGGACGACAAATGTTCCATATTTATTAAATGGAAATAAATTAAATTTATCCATGTCCATACGTTTTTCTCTCCAAAACAAATTTTCTTACATTATATCATGTCCCATTCCATATTGGAAAGAAAATTTTTCCCAAAAAAGTGTCAGTCAACAAACTTTTCGATAAAAAAGGTGCCTGACACCGTTGGCGTTTATACTCGTGGCCACAGACGAAGCGTACGCGCAAGGGATTGGAAGGGTCTGCGCAGCCACGCCGCAGACGGGCCGGAGTGAAACGCCTCCAATCCTCGGCGTCCTGCTTCAGATTTCCGGCGATGTGCGCCCGGTTTTGCGTCCATCCGAGGATGCCTGGAGAACACCCACAAAACCATGTACCGCTTTCTAAAAAGTATAAAAAAGCTTCAAAAACAACGCATCAAAGGCAGCGCGCGGTATTTTCCACGTTCCGGACGGTTGTGTAGGCGGTAACGGGGTACCGGCGCCCCGTCGCGGCCGGTGAAACAGATATACGCGCGCCGTGTTTTTACTTGACAACTAAACGGCGTTTCTAGAGGGTTATCGGCGCATATTTCAAAGGAAGCGAGGCGGGCGGCGTTACCGTGAAGCCTCCGCCATCCCGTAACCGTGATCGCGTCTTTGACGGGGAGGTAGTACGGCAAACGCGGCCGCCTTTCGTCCCCGTTTACGCTCCGCCGCATCGGCTGCCGGCAAACGCCGGGAAGTTCGCGGCGGAGGCGGTTGTTAAGCGGGCCGCGCGTAAGCCGGAGGACCGGGGCATACGGAGAAGCGCCGGCTCTCTGTCAACGCTTGCGGGCTTCGCGGATGGTATGTTTTCATTTTTAGCGGAAAGGAAAAGAATTCCTTTCTTCAATGACCGATTGGTCCGGCGATGTAACCGCATGGGGCAATCCAGGCATCAAGGCAGGTCAGACCTCATGTAGGGCAGACCTCGGCGGGTCGAGGCAGGGCAGACCTCGGGGTAGGTCAGGCATCATAGGTAGGTCAGACCTCATAGGCGGGTCAGACCTCGGCGGGTCAAGCCTCAAGGCGGGTCAGACCAAGGCAGGTCAGGCATCAAGGCAGGTCCGACCTCAGGTAGGTCCGACCTCAGGTAGGTCAGACCTCATAGGCGGGTCAGATCTCGTAGGCAGATCAAGCTCATAGGCGGGTCAGACATCAGGCAGGTCAGACCTCAAGGCGGGTCAAGCCTCAAGGCAGGTCAGACCTCAAGGTAGGGCAGACATCGGCGGGTCAGACCTCATAGGCGGGTCAGGTATCAAGGTGGGGCAGACCTCGGCAGGTCAGGCATCATAGGCAGGTCAGGCATCATAGGCAGGGCAGACCTCGGGGTAGGTCAGGCATCATAGGTAGGTCAGGCATCATAGGTAGGTCAGACCTCAAGGTAGGTCAGACCTCGGCGGGTCAGGCATCAAGGCATGTCAGACCTCATAGGCAGGTCAGGCATCAAGGCGGGTCAGACCTCGGGGTAGGTCAGGCATCATAGGTAGGTCAGACCTCGTAGGCAGATCAAGCCTCATAGGCAGGTCAGACCTCGGGGTAGGTCAGGTCACGCACAGACCAAGGTCTGACCTACCATGTCGTTTGGCATAAGGGGGAACCGCGCTTTCACCAGCAGGTTGATTTTGCTTGTATTTTTTTCATGAATGGTTTATTCTAAAACTATGGAGTATAAGTATGAATATAGGAATTTTCACAGATACCTATGTGCCACAGATAAACGGCGTTGTTACGGTTGTCCGTACGCTCAAAATTGAACTGGAAAAAGCCGGACACCGTGTGTATATTTTCACGGTGCGGCACCCTCAAGCCGTTGATGAAGAAGGCGTGTTTAGGGTAGCTTCCTTTCAATTTCTCAACGAACCCCAGCATCGCGTGGGGGTGTTCCTTGAAAAAGAGGTTATCTTTATCGCCCGCTCGCTGCAACTCGATATTGTTCATTCGCATACGGAATTCAGTCTGTATCTGGCGGCCCGCGGCGTTTGTAAAAAGCTGAATATTCCCCATGTACATACGCTGCACACGTATTATGAGGATTATTACTATTACCTTCCTTTAATTCTAAAGTTTTTTGTTCAAGTGAAGCCGTTTTTCAGGCGGGTGTTTCGGAACCAACAGTGTATTATTGCCCCATCTCAAAAAATTAAAACGTTTCTTGATCGCATTGAGTATGATAAGGAGGTTAAAGTTATTCCCAACGGCATCGAACTTTCTCTTTTTTATGAACATTCCGAGGATATGTTCATAAAAATGAAAGCGTTTAGAACCCATTTTAATATAGCGGAAGACGATGAAGTCATTATCTTTGTCGGAAGATTCGGTATTGAAAAGAATATAGAAACGCTCATCGGCAATTTCAAGCGCATCCATGAAAGACGCCCCAAAGCCAAACTGTTGCTTGTGGGCGACGGTCCTGACCGCCACGAATTGCAGACCTACGCCTACCGGCTCGGCATAAGCGGCTCTATTATTTTTACCGGCTATCTCCAGTGGCCCGATGAGATAAAAATCGCCTATGCGGTATCCGATCTCTTTATGAGCGCATCGCACAGCGAGGTTCATCCCATCACTTTTATAGAGGCGATGGCAACCGCCCGTCCCGTTGTGGCCGTAGCGGACATCAGCATTGCCGATATGGTGATTAACGAGGAGAATGGGTATGCTGTTGAAGATGATACGAAGCTCTGGGAAAAAGCCCTTGTCATACTGGAAAACCCCGGCGTGAAGCGGAGCATGGGGATGCGTTCGGAAGCGATTTCCAAAAATTATTCTGTGGAACGTTTTATTACCTCTATGCTCGCGGTCTATGAGGAATACCGTAAAAAATAATGGAACAATATAACGATAAAAAAGATAAAAAGATACGTAAAGCGGCGTTTGTCGCCGTGGTCGGGCGTCCTTCGGTTGGAAAATCGACATTGGTGAACCGCCTCTGCGGGGAAAAAGTCGCCATCGTAAGCGCGGTACCGCAAACCACCAGAAACGCCATTCGGGGCATTGTGAACCGTGAAGAGGGGCAGATCGTGTTTATCGATACGCCGGGAAGACACATATCAGGGAAGAAACTCAACAGAAAATTGCAGGAAGTGTCGGATAGGAGCATTGCCGGTGCGGAACTCGTACTCTACGTGCTTGATGCGGTGCGCGTGCCCGCGGAAGAAGAGGAAAAGATAGCCTCCGATCTCGCACGCGTTCTTGAGAACCCCGCTGACAAGTTGGTTTTTGCGATAAATAAGATGGATTCCCCTGATGCGAATTTCGCAAAAGCCGAGGAATTTGTGCGGAGGTTCTTCCCGAACGTAGGCGGCGACCGTTGCTTCAAAATATCGGCGTTGAAACATGAGGGGCTTGAACCGCTTCTTAGCACGCTTTTTGCTCTGTCCTCCGAAGGCGAGGCGTTCTATCCCGAAGAATACTACACGGATCAGAATGTGCCCTTCCGTATTGCCGAAATCATCCGCGAGAAAGCCATGAACCGGCTGTGGGATGAGCTGCCCCATGCGATTTACGTTGATGTCGCGGATGCGGAATTCAAGGAAAACGGGACAAAGCTGTGGGTGCGGGCGTTTATCATCACGGAACGTGAGTCTCAAAAAGGCATGATCGTGGGAAAGGGCGGCGAAATGATACGCTCCATACGGCTTGCCGCGCTCAAGGAACTGAAACGCATTTTTGACTGGAAGATAGAACTCGATTTGCGGGTCAAAGCCTCCTCGGATTGGCGCCACAATGACGGCGTGCTGAAAAGAATTATTGACTGAAGCGAGGCCGGAGTAAAACCGCAGCCCCAGCCGCCGGAAAAATACGCCATAGAAAAGAGGGGCGATAAAATAACAAAATCTGTAAAAACCTCCCTATCGCCTCCATTTTAAGCCCCCGCCCTTCGTATCCTATATGAAGGAGACTAATTCAGCCCGATAAAGAAAGAGGGGTAAAAGGCTGTTGCAATGGAAGAAAAATCAGTTTTACCGGTGCGGTTGGAGGCGCGGCTGGAACTCGCCAAGACGGACAAACACGTCCTGAATACGCTGCTCCATGACTATATGCCGTTTATAAAGAAATGCGTGTCGGCCGTTTTCTTCAAAAGCCAATCCGGAGCAGACAACCTTACCGACGCCATGCTTGCGTTTGCCCACAGCGTTCAAACCTATAATCCCGAACACGGCGCATTTATTCAGTATGCGGCAACGGTAATCCGCAACCGCCTCATCGACAATGCCCGAAAGGAACTGGCTATGCAAAAACATTTTTTTTCACCGCCTGCCAAGACAGATGAAAAAGATGCAACATATTATGCCGCAGCATGGGAGTCCGATATTTCGTTGCAGGTTTTTAACCAAGCGGAAGAAGAACGTAATCTGCGCCTTGAAATCGAGGCCGTCAACCGCGAGTTTTCTCAATGGGGCTTTTCATGGGCAACGCTGCTCAAAAAAGGCCCCAAGCAGGAACGTTCCCGCCGGACCTGCCGGCATATAGCGGAAACCGTGCAGGAATCCCCCGAACTTTTGGCGGATACGCTTCAAAACCGCCGGCTGCCCATCACCCGCCTTACCAAGACCTTTCCCCGGAAGGCGCTGGAAAAATACCGGCAGTATATTGCGGCTCTCATCATACTTTCACAGGGAGATTATCCCTATGTGTATTCCTTTGCGCCGCAGTCTTTTAACGAGGAGGAGGAATGAGATGAAAGGCGTTATCGTGCAAGTGGGGGAACCCAAAAGCATTGTTCTCTATAACAACGGTAAAATCCGCGCAATACCGACCCCCGAAGGCTGCCATGTTGGAATGGTTGTTACCGTTAAACTCAACAACAAACTCAAAATAATAGGCATAACCATTGCCGCCGTTTTGCTGGCGGCGGCAGGAGTTATTATCGGCCTTTCCGCGGCAAAAGGCAAAGCGGCGTCGCCCCCGCCCGCGTCCGCCATTGAGGGTGATGGAACTTACGGATGGCAGAGAGGGCAGGAGAAAATGCGGGAAATCGAAAGAGATTTCCCCGTGCATTGAAAATGTCTGTAATAACCCCCTGTTTTCGACAACGGCGCTTCGTATCCTATTCATATCTACGCCAAAGAGCGGAGAAATATCGGACGGCGGGATCGGCATGTATGCCGCGACCGCATGTGTGCAAAGCGCACGAGGAGTTATAGTATGAAGAAGTTTTTGATTGCCGCCCTGATTGTTTTCACAGCGGCGGGTTCGGCTTTCGCCGGATGGGGCGGACCGGGACAGGGTCCTTCGTCTCACGGCTTGCCGGAAGCGGGAGACTCAGGCAGCGATCTTGCTGCGGTAACCATTTCGGGAACCCTTGAGGTTATCAACGGACAGCTTGCGGTAAAAGTTGCGGAGCAAACCGGTTCCGCCTCCTATTTTGTTAAGGGCTTGAGCCGGCTCATGCGTTCCGTTTCCGGCCTCGCGGTAGGCGCAAAGGTTACGCTTGAGGGGTATTCATCGGTTATCATGGATGCCGGCGCGGCCGCCGGTTATTACTTCAAGGCGAACAAGCTCACGTTCAACGGCAAAACCTATACGGTTGCCTACTGATGAGGGGGAAGGAAAATGAAGCGGAGTTTTTTACTACCACCGGCATTGTTGACGTTCTGCGCCGCCATCGCCTGTATCGGGTGTGAGAGTTCCATAGACCCTATGGCAGACACCGCCGCTCTGAACACCGGCAGAACCGCCGCAGTTCCGGTAACGGTAACCGGCCCGCTTGTGGTCATTGAGGGCGAGTATGCGGTTCCGTATCAGGGAAATCCTTGGTATATAAAAGGTTTGTCCGGCATTGCCGAAGGAGCAGCCGTTACGATTACGGGTGAAGCCTCGCCTATCCTTGACCGGGACGCCGAGGGTAATTCCTTGTTTTTCGGCTATTACCTGCAAGCCGAAACGGTAACCGTCACTGATCAAGGTTCCTGACAGCAGGGTAACGGGAATTTGTGCTTTGCACAGACTCCTCAAGCCCCGGCGCTGCCGCCGGCATGGCCGGGGCTTTTTGCTCGACCGGTATGAAGGCGTTCAAACAAACGCCGTAATTGATGTAAAAGACGTCATATCAAAGGTTTTCAGCGGTTGGCTACCTTGCGGGTACAGAGGTAATTCCGCTTGCCGTTGCCTTCGTTTCGGGTTATGTTGGGACTACGGCAAAGGGGCATTTGTATGGTTGTCAGCATCATTCCACAGTAATCTTTTTCCCCCGCTGCCATTACCCCTGCAATAATTTTTTGTAAAAGTGTGAGAGATAATTAAGTGAGCATATAAAGTACACTCCAACTTCGCCTAACGGGACCGTAGCCTCGTAGACCCGCAAGTGAGTCTGCCGCCACCATTGACGGATCGGGCTGCGAAAACCCGCAGCCGCAAAACGTCATCGAACCATAGGCTCGCGAACCGCAGGTTCGCTACAGCCGGAGCGTTATGCTGCCATACCTAATATGTAAAAAACCCCGATTATTTATTTATTATTCTCTCAATAAAGTGCAAAATTTATAGTAAAAGGGATAAATCTTCAAATATGGCTTTTGGGGTCATGGAAATAGTTGATTTTAATGCGTATGATCTAAAATTCTTGGCTAAAAACGATATTAACTACAATCCGGCTTTGGGTAGCGGACAATTACAAATAAATAATATGAGGGGGGCAAACTCGGAGATGTTTGGACCTTTTCTCGTGTTCGTTATTGTAACGGCAATAGACAAGCACACCCTACCCAGAAACCTGAAGCACTTATTGAACGAATGATTTTAGCCTCATGTGAAGAAAATGATTGTGTCTTAGATACTTTTTCAGGAAGCGGAATAACATTGCGTGTGGTGTGTCAACAGCTAAATAGGCATTGTACCGGCATTGAACTGAATCCTGGATACATAGTATTAACCAAAAAACGTCTCGAGCAGCCTTTTAGCGGTTTTGATAATATTGATCAACGGATGGAAAGGATACCCAATGATCTTAATGATACTCAAATTCGCAATGAGTATTTAGATAATCATAAAATATGGTTCTTAAAATACCATGCGGATATGATTAACTCTTTTAAACATGAACATGAGAGAAAATACGGCGATAAAAATATAAAATTAGAACTGTTTGATGACGTATAATAAAAATGGCTAAGTACGTCGCATACAGCCAGAACGTTAGACGAAATGTCCGCCAAACAAAAGTACAAGAAACGGTCTTTTATAGAGCGGATATTCGAAAAGCTCAAAGAGAACCGCCGACTTACGGTATCGGATTTGTCATGGCCGCCTTCTCCAAAATATTCCTTTGCTAACAATGCCTCGTAGTCTGCAAGCCCTCATTCCATGTGGATATGTCCAGTAGTTTCACAAAAGACTTGGGGAACGCTATAAATACACGCTGAACAATTTATTTAAACATCCATCTGTCAGAATAAAGCATCCCCGCCATTCACGCGGGGTATTGAAGATTTCTCCTTGAAATCTTTGCGTATGTGGGGAAACAAATCCCCCATACCTCCGGTTTTTCGCCCTAAAGGACGAAGAATTAACCTCATTAGAGATTAAAAAGGAGAATTTCGGACTGTTCTTATCGTTTTATCTCTTTCATAGCTTTTAGCATCGTAGGAACATATCCAGTGCAACACTTCGTTCCAGTTATTGGGTGTTTATTTCTGCGATTCCAAGCTGAAATTATGGCGCACTATCGGAGCACGCGCCGCTTTCACCTCATCGGGACGCCCAATAACGGTGGTACGCGGGGCGGCTTTTAGGCTTTCAGGCTCGGATTCGGCGCGTTCAAGCAGCGCAAATAAGGCATCAACCGCTTTGTCGAGTGTTTCTTTCGACTCGGTTTCGGTTGGTTCGATCATAAGCGCCTCGTGAACGATGAGCGGGAAATACATGGTTGGCGGGTGCATACCCATGTCCTGCAAGGATTTTGCGATGTCCAATGCGGAAACGCCTTTTTCCGCTTTGATCTTCTCAAGGGAAATGACAAACTCGTGCATACAGGGAATTTTCTTCGCATACGCGGCAGAAGGCGCAATGTCGAAACGTTCTTTGAGACGCGCCAGCATGTAATTGGCATTCAGCACCGCGTTTTCCGCAATCTGCGGAATGCCTTCTTTTCCAAGCGAGAGCATATAGGTAAAGGCGCGGACAACCACGAGGAAATTACCGTGAAAAGCCCGAATCCGCCCTATGCTTTCCGTCTGATGGTTATCAAAGAAAAGACTGCCGTTGTCGTTTCTGATCGCCGGATTCGGCAGAAATGCCGCAAGCGGCCCTTTACAGCCCACCGCGCCCGCGCCCGGACCGCCTGCGCCATGCGGGGTTGAGAAAGTCTTGTGCAGGTTGAGGTGCACCACATCAAAACCCATATCCCCGGGCCGTACAATACCCACAATGGCGTTAAGGTTTGCGCCGTCATAGTAATTCAAGCCGCCCGCCTTATGAATAATGTCCGTGATTTCAAGGATGTTCGGATCAAAAAGTCCCAGCGTGTTGGGATTGGTAAGCATAAGACCCGCAGTATCGGATCCAACCGCCGCTTTCAGAGCGTCAATGTCCACACAGCCGTCTTCTGTTGACGCAATGTTCACAATGGAAAACCCTGCCATAGCCGCGCTTGCCGGGTTGGTACCGTGAGCGGAGTCCGGCACAATGATCTTCGTTCGCGCCGCGCCTTTCCGCGCCGTATGGTAGGCTTTGATGAGCAGAAGCCCGGCAAACTCGCCGTGCGCTCCTGCCGCAGGCTGGAATGTCATGGCATCCATGCCGCTCAATTCACACAGATATTTTTCGGATAACGCCAGAATCTCAAGCGCACCCTGCACGGTCGCTGCGTCTTGTAAGGGGTGAATATCCGTAAAGCCGCTCAAGGAAGCGGTTTCCTCGTTGATCTTGGGATTGTACTTCATGGTACAGGAACCGAGCGGATAAAATCCGTCATTCACACCGAAAGAACGTTTTGCAAGCGCGTTGTAATGGCGGGATATTTCATTTTCGTCAAGAGCCGGAAGCCGCGGCAACGTTGTGCGGCTTACTTCCGCAGAAAGCGATGCATACGGCACATCACACGCCGGTAAGATCGAGCAGGAACGTCCGGCGCGGCTTTTTTCAAATAATAATTCCATAATAGATGCCTCTCCTTTATAGGCTCCGTAGCGCGCCGGTCAGCGCATCAATTTCCGCCTTACTGTTCATTTCGGTAACACACCACAGGATGCCGTTCTCTTTCGGCAGTAGGTCTGAAAGCGGCAAGCCTCCCAATATACCTTTTTTTTCAAGAACGGCAAGCGTTCTTGCAGTATCGGGACACGCCGTTACGAATTCATGGAAGAAATCGCCCTCATATTTCAAATCAAAGCCCGGAATTTCAACAATACGCTTCGCGGCATAGACCGCCTTGGCATGACACTGGCGGGCAGCTTCGGCAAGCCCTTCCGCTCCCATCACCGAAAGGTAAACCGCCGCGGTCAGGGCGCACAACGCTTCGTTGGAACAGACATTACTTGATGCCTTCTCTCGTCTGATGTGCTGTTCACGCGCCTGTAAGGTAAGCACAAACGCGCGGCGTCCCGCATGATCGGTCGTTTCTCCTACGATGCGTCCGGGCAGTTTCCGCATAAGCGGTGCTTTACACGCCATGAAACCAAGGTAGGGACCCCCGAACCCAAGGGGCAGACCGAGTGGCTGCCCCTCGCCTACCGCAATATCCGCGCCTAAAGCGCCCGGACTTTCGAGAAGCCCTAATGCTATGGGATTACAACCCACGGCAAGCAGGGCGCCCGCTCCGTGGATAAGGGCTGCTGCAACCCTAACATCTTCGAGCTGACCGAAGAAATTCGGCTGCTGAAGGTAAAGGCATGAAACATGCGTCCCTTCTTCGGCAAGCATATTCTTCAAAGCGCCGGCATCCAGCCTCCCGTTTACAAGAGGAAGCGTCCTCACCGTATAACCGTAACCGAAACAGTACGTGCGGATCGTTTCAATCACATGGGGATGGGCGCTTTCTGCAACATATACAACAGTACGATCCCGCACGGCGCACATATTGACCGCTTCCGCAGATGCGCTCGCCCCATCGTACATGGATGCGTTGGATGCGTCCATGCCCGTAAGCTCACAGATCATGGTCTGATATTCAAAAATGGACTGCAAAATCCCTTGACTGATTTCCGCCTGATAGGGCGTATACGCAGTCAAAAACGTCTCGTTAGCTGTAATGCGCTTAACAGCCGCCGGAATGTAATGCCGGTACGCGCCCGCCCCGCGGAATACGCTTGTAAACACGGTATTTTGAGCGGCGAGTTTCTGCATAGTACGCGCGGCTTCAAGTTCGGATAAACCCGAAGGAAGTGTTGTTTCGCCTGTATAGAGCGCCTTTTGTGGAATTTCGGCAAATAAATCCCGCGCGGACGTCCGTCCCACAACGCGAAGCATTGCCTCGCGCTCTTGTGCCGTATGCGGTATGTAGTTTCCCATAGTACTAACTTATCAATTTCAGATATTCCGCAGCAGAAAGCAGCATATCCGCAGGAAGCGTTCCATGCGCCCTGATAAGCCATGTCTCATACGGCGCGTTGTTGATCGATTCCGGCGCATCAAGCAACGTTTGGTTTACCTCCATAACGCTGCCGTCAAGCGGACTGTAAATCTCAGAAACCGCCTTCACGGACTCCACATCCGCGAAAGAGGTTTTCGCTGTCAGCGTATCACCCGGCTGCGGTACATTGATAAACACAATGTCCCCGAGCTCTTGCTGGGCAAAATCGGTCAAGCCGATCTCGTACGCGCCGCCTTCAAGTTCACGAACCCATTCATGGGATTTCGTGTAGCGTAAATTTTCCGGAATATACATACATTTCTCCTAAATTATTATCTTACCGTTTGTAAAACGGTAGTACGGTAACAACCGCTTCTATTCTGCGTCCGCGTATGTCTATCTCAACCTTCCGCCCGTCCGCCGTATACTCACGCTGTACAAGCGCCATTGCGATAGCTTCCTTCAGGTGGGGACTAAATGAGCCGGATGTTGTTTTGCCGATGACAACGCCGTCTACAAAAACATCTTCACCGCCGCGAGAAATACCGCGTCCTATAACTCGCAACCCTGTACGGATGCGGGCGGGCGTTTCCCTGCCGATGAGCGATTGTTTTCCTATGAAATCAGGCTTTTCCATCTTGATTGCAAACGAAAGTCCGGCTTCAAAAGGCGTAATGTCATCGGACATCTCGTGTCCGTACAAGGGCATTGCGGCTTCAAGGCGGAGCGTATCGCGGCTGCCGAGACCGCAGGGGGTAAGTCCGTCGTCTTTTCCCGCATTAAGGAGTTTTTCCCACAGAGGAACCGCATCATCCGGCGCGCAGTACAGCTCAAAACCCTGTTCGCCCGTATATCCTGTGCGTGACACAATACACGGAATACCGCCGACCTTGCCGTTTTCAATGAGCGTATAATACAGAGAGGGAATTGACGATGGGTCTGCTAAACGGGCAAGAATACGCTCCGACAGCGGTCCCTGCAAGGCGATCTGCGCCATTGAATCAGACACATCTTCAAATTGAACCGAACCTTCAAGATGGGAACGTATCCACACGGCGTCTTTCTCGCGGTTTGCCGCGTTAACAACTAAAAGGTAGCGTCCGGCGGCGTTGCCGTTCATGTTGCAGACAACGAGATCGTCAACGACGCCGCCCGTATCATTACACATCAACGTATAACGTACCCGTCCAACCGGCATATATGAAATATTATTGGTTAGAATATGCTGGAGGTTCTTGAGTGCATCTTGACCGGTAATAATGAATTCCCCCATGTGCGACACATCAAATATACCGCACCTATTCCGAACGGCCTCATGTTCGGCTATAACGCCCTGTTCATACTGTACCGGAAGCAGGTACCCTGCAAACGGTACGATTTTCCCGCCATGCGCTTCATGCCAAGCGTAAAGAGGAGTTTTCTTTTCCATGATAAAAAATCATAGCATGTTAGTAAAAATGTTGCAAGGAGGTGAAAAGAATATGTTGTGGTAATTCGCAGACGCGGGCTTCCGGACGGTGAAGCGGACACCCGCGCCGCCGCAGCAGGTTGGCAGCCGGAGACATAACGCTTGACAAGGAAGAGCGACATAGCTATACTACCTACTACCTTAGCGAAGCAGCCAAACATAGCGTGAGGGACATGTGGATGTTCGCATGTAAGACAGGTACAGAGAGGAAGAGACGAATGTTAAACTTGGCGAATTCTTTTCGTTTACGAAACAAACTCAAAGAACGAATCGGCGCCGTAACAAGCGCTATTGCAGACGCGGAATTCAGCAAAACCGAGGGAACAAAAGAAAGCACCAGTCCTTGTGACGGAAAAACGCTTGAGGAAGCCGTTTGCGAGGTTGATATGCTTATGGGTCTCCTTCAGGACCTGAACGTTCGTATAGAAAAAGTCAATCTGGTCAATCGGGATTCGCTTATTGAGCTGGAAACCATCAAGGCGAAGATCGCGTTTTATAACACAATAACGCGGAAATGCCGCCGGATCAGGGCGTATGAATTCGAGTGCGATGAAAAAGGAGAGCGGGTAAAAGTCGCCAAAGAACCGCTCATTGATCAGGGTAAGATGACGGCCGTGCTTGCGGACTTGAAAAAAAAGAAAGACGCGCTTGAGGAAAAAATTGCGGCCGCGAACTTTACTACTGCGGTTGATATTGATCCCGATACGATCCTTTCATGGATATAAGGCGCCCGAATCGTGAATACTGAGGGATTCCTCTTTTTAATAACCCGTAAGGGTAATCAACGCGGGTCTTTTTTATCGTGCTATTGTGTCCAATCAACACTTACTCTATACGATCAACATAAGGAACATGCTGGACATAACCCTTATCACTCTAAACGTTCAAACTTTACATGATTAAGGCATCGTTGATTGTAATGGCGTCGGTACGCTTGCTACCCTGCACGTATACGCCGCCGCTATTGAGAGAGGAATCCCTTTTTATTATGGTACCAAAGGCTTCGCTATAGATTTATCCGATGCTCAATGCCGATAGCGGGAAGTATGTCCCAAAACGCGGAAGAAGAATACGCGGTTAACCGCCGAAAGTATTTGGTTGAACCGGGCTATACATAGGGTATTCAGCATTAGAAGGATAAGAAATCTATTTTTGACTAGGAAGAATATATGCCATTACTATCATTTTCAAGCCAGCAGGCCGTGGTTAAAGATCAGGCGAAACTGGCGGTGTTAATTGATGCGGATAATGCCCAGTCGGTGAGCATTGAAGGGCTTTTGGACGAGGTCGCCAAGTACGGAGTCGCGAGTATCAAGCGGATATATGGGGACTGGACAAGTTCGTATCTCCGCTCGTGGAAAGATAAACTATTGGACTACGCTATTCAGCCCATTCAGCAGTTTTCCTATACAAGCGGGAAGAACGCCACGGATAGCGCCATGATAATAGATGCGATGGACCTGTTGTACAGCGATAAACTGGACGGCTTCTGCATCGTGTCAAGCGATTCCGATTTTACCCGTCTTGCGGCGCGGCTTCGTGAGAGCGGCAAGACGGTCTACGGCTTTGGGGAAAAAAAGACGCCCCGCTCGTTTGTCGCGGTGTGCGACAAATTCATCTATATCGAGATTTTGCGCGCGCAGCAGGACGATGAAGATGCGAAATCCGGAGTTATAGCGAAAGCCCGCAAAGAGTTCAGCGTTGACAAAAAACTGCTGAAGCTGCTTGGAGATGCGGTGGACGATATTGCGGATGAGTCCGGATGGGCATACCTTGGGAGCGTGGGACAGAAGATCAACAACCGTTCCAGCGAGTTCGATCCGCGGAACTACGGCTTCAAGAAACTTGGCGATCTGCTTCGCGCGGTGCCTCAATTTGAGGCTGAAGAACGCCAGCACGAAAACGGCGGCGGCAGGCAGATATATATACGGAAGCGGGGGTGAGCAGGCTTCGGCCTCATCCGGCATAGGACGTTTCAGCCTTCCGGCGCGGCTTGAGGTACGGATCGGAGGGGGGACGCGTCTAAAATCGCGGGCAACATGAGGGAATAGGCAGTTCTATGAGCAGCCTTAATGTACGCGCGTCCCGCTGCGGCGGAGAGAACCGCATCTCACCGCGGAGAGAACCGCTTCTCGTGGCGGAGCGCACGGCATCTCGCCGCGGAGAGAACCGCATCTCGCCGCATATTCGCGCGGCCTTTTTTGTCTATTATCTTATGGTCCGCGGTTCGGTTCCCGGAGGCGGTCCCCCCGATGTATACCCCCGTCTGACCCCTGACCAAGGCGGTGTTTGACCTCTGTTTCTGATCGGTTTATACGCCAAGGGGATTCCTGCATTTTTTAATACGATACACTATCCGTATTTCAATTGTTAAGGAGAATAGGCAAAACGTTGAATCGCGTGTCCGCGAAATCTCCCGATTTAGGCACCCTTCCCCCGCATGGAACCGTACCGCCTTTACGGGGACTGTAGGCGCGTAGCCCCGCCGTCTTCATGCGAATGCGCCCCGCGTACTCGCGGCTTCAAGAAACTCTGCGGTTTGTTCCGGGCCGCGCCCGCTACCGATGCGCTTAACCCGAAACCCGCCGCCGCAATGCGGGGGATCGTTTGACGGAGGGCGCGTCAGCCCGCGGGCATGGGCCGTGTCCGGCCGCCAACGCCTCATCCGGGGAAGTTTTAGACGGCTAATACGGCGCCAGGCGTCTCCGTTACATAGCATAGGCTCTTTGCTCCGGCGTAGCGGTAAATTGCTCTTGTTACAAATTTTCGCATGTGTTATAATGAAGGTATGAAGGCTATACGAAAGAAAATCATAATGGTTGATGATAATGTTATCAATCTGACGCTGGGTAAAAGCATTTTGTCCCAGCAATACGACATTTTTACGGTGCCTTCGGGTGAAAAACTCTTTAAGATACTTGAGGCGGTAAAACCGGATATTTTGCTTCTTGATATAGAGATGCCCGAAATGTCCGGTTACGAGGTGATAAAACGCCTCAAAGCCTTCAAAGAGACCGCGAACATACCGGTCATTTTTTTGACCATACGGAAGGACAACAACAGCGAACTTGAAGGGCTTAACCTCGGCGCGGTTGATTACATTACAAAACCGTTTTCCCCGGCCCTCCTGTTAAAACGAATTGAGATACACCTGCTGGTGGAAAGCCAAAAAAACTCGCTGAAAATCTACAACAAAGAACTGGAAACGCTGGTGTTGAAAAAAACGGAAACCATTCTCGGTATGCAGAACTCCATGTTTAATGCGGTCATCGACTTGGTAGAGTTCCGCGACGTCTCAAATAAGGGACACCTTAAACGAACCTACCAATACCTCAAAATACTTGTCGAGGCCATGCAGAGGAGCGAGACGTACTATAAAGAGATAGCGGACTGGGACGATATAGAAACCGTGTTAAAATCTTCCCGGCTTCACGATATAGGAAAAATCTCCATCAGCAATGATATTCTGCTTAAAGCGGGTAAGTTGACCGAAGAGGAGTTTGAAGAAATGAAAAAACACACCGTTTACGGGGTGAAAATTATCGAGAAACTCGAAGAAGATGCGCCGGATTATGAGTTCTTCAAATATGCGAAACTATTCGCAGGCACTCACCATGAACGGTGGGACGGCAAGGGGTACCCTTACGGGCTGGCGCGCGAAGCGATACCGATACAGGGGCGCCTTATGGCCGTTGCCGATGTGTACGATGCGCTTGTTTCCAAGCGGTTGTACAATATCCGGCAATCCCATCAAGATGTTGTGCAATGTATCAAAGACGGACAGGGAACCCAGTTCGATCCGAATTTGATCGAGTTGTTTATGAGCGTTTCCGGTGATTTTGAAAAGGTGTTAAAGCAGTAGCATTGAATGAGCGCCTATAGGATTATCCTATAGGCGTTTTTTTTAGGAGGGTTTGTATGTTATTTGGGCGGCATCTTATCGAGCCGGATAATTTTACGCTGGAAGAGCTGGAGACGATCTTCACTCTGGCGGAGAAAATCGAGCGGGAGGGTGATTATCTGCGGGATTCCTGCAAAGGCAAGGTGCTCGGCGCCCTGTTCTTTGAACCAAGCACCAGAACACGCCTGAGTTTCGAGGCCGCGATGCTCAGGCTTGGCGGGACCTGTCTGGGCTTTGCCGAGCCTAGCTCCAGTTCAACCGCGAAAGGCGAAAGCCTCGCCGACACGGTGCGTACCGTTTCGTGTTATGCGGACGTCATTGTGATGAGACACCCAAAGGAAGGCGCGGCGCTGCTGGCATCCCGCTATTCCGCGGCGCCGATTATCAACGCCGGAGACGGCGGGCATCACCACCCCACGCAGACGCTCACCGATCTGCTTACCATCCGTCAAATGCGCGGATCGATAGACAGCCTCACGGTCGGCTTCTGCGGGGACCTCAAGTTTGGACGCACGGTTCACTCGCTGGCCAAAGCCCTTGCCCGTTACCCGCATATCACGATGATCTTTATTTCCCCGCCGGAACTCAGGATTCCGCGGTACATTACCGAGGGCTTTGCCGGTATCGGCGTTTCCTACGAGGAGACCGGCGATCTTGAAAAGGTGATCGGGGAACTTGACGTGCTGTACATGACCCGCGTGCAGCGGGAACGGTTCTTTAACGAGGAAGATTATATCAGGCTCAAGGACAGTTACATTCTTAATGAGGAGAAGATGACCATGGCAAAAGAAGATATGACGGTGCTGCACCCGCTGCCCCGCGTCAATGAGATTGCGCCGGAAGTGGATGCGGATCCGCGGGCCGCGTACTTCAGACAGGCGGCCTACGGCATGTATGTCCGAATGGCGCTGCTGTCATCCGTGCTGGGGGTTGTATGTTAAATATAGCGAAAATAAAGAACGGTATTGTTATCGATCACATCAAAGCCGGACAGGGCATAAAGATTTTCAACTGGTTAGGGCTTGATAAAACGCATGACATGGTGGCGTTTGTGATAAACGCCGAATCCCCGACCATGGGGCGCAAGGACATCATCAAAATTGACAACACGATCGCCATAAGTTTTGAGGTGCTGGGGCTTATCGATCCGAATATCACGGTAAACATCATTGAAAACGAAGAAATCCGGGAAAAGATACGACTCCGTCTTCCTGAACGCGTTGAAAACGTCCTTTATTGCAAAAACCCGCGTTGCATAACCGCGACAGAGCCGTATATCCCGCACATTTTCCATCTTGGAAACGAAGACCTGCGCGCTTACCGCTGCGAATACTGCGATGAAGTCTGTTCCGCGGGCGAATTGAGGTGATGCGGACGATCATTATGGTATGTGATAATACCTCTTTTGTGAGGAGGAAAACAGTGGAAATAGATTGTATTGGTCTTTTCGTGAATAATACGGAAACAATGGCAGATTTTATCGGGACATTATTGGATTCAAAACAAAGTGGAATGGAGACCCAAATACCGAACTTGAGGCGGGAAATTGTCGTTTAATACTGTTTGGCAGAAACGATTTTGAGAATATGATCTCAAAATCGTTTGATTATCCGAAAGGTTTGAATGGGAGGGACAATGGAAATAGCATATAATCTAAAGACGTATGATAAGGTTGATAAAGAATATAAACGCTTTATGGATTTAGGCGTTGAAAGTATTTTCCCGCCAGCAACGCAATGTCTTGGGGACAGCGAACTTGTTATGTGGCTGATCCTGAAGGTAATTTATTGCGAAGCATCTGGAATAATACCCCGGAGCTTGCTCCAGTTCTAAAGTATGAGTATACTTGAAGGATGAGCCAAAGGATACATAAACCAAGGAATGTGAGTATAATCATGTATCATATAGTATGCCCTGCGAAATACAGGAGGGCAGTAATAACAGAAGAAGTAGACAAGAAATTAAAAGAGATATGTCTGGAGATAGAGAAACGATATGAGATAAAATTTCTTGAAATAGGG
>JAITAN010000257.1 GCA_031284105.1 Treponema sp.
GAGAGACTCCCTACTGGTAGCGAGAGACTCCCTACTGGTAGCGGGCCGCTCCCTACTGGTAGCGAGAGACTCCCTACTAGTAGCGGGCCGCTCCCTACTGGTAGCGGGCCGCTCCCTACTGGTAGCGGGCCGCTCCCTACCAGTAGCGAGAGACTCCCTACCAGTAGCCAGCCGCTCCCTACCGGTAGCGAGAGACTCCCTACCAGTAGCCGGCCGCTCCCTACCAGTAGCGGGCCGCTCCCTACCAGTAGCGAGAGACTCATTAACATCAGCGAGCGGCTCATTAGCATTAGCAAGCGGTTCATTACCGGTAGCGAGACTTCTATCAGTATTAGCGAGAATTAGATTCGCATTAGTGAGACTTCTATCAGTATTAGCGATGGTCTCATTAACATTAGTGAGACTTCTATCAGTATTAGCGAGAATTAGATTCGCATTAGTGAGGCTTCTATCAGTATTAGCGAGAATTAGATTCGCATTAGCGAAACTTCTATCAGTATTAGCGAGAATTAGATTCGCAGTAGTGAGACTTCTATCAGTATTAGCGATGGTCCCATTCGCATTAGCGAGCGGCTCATTACCGGCAGCGAGAGACTCCCTACTACTAGCGAGAGACTCACTAACATCAGCGAGGCTTCTATCAGTATTAGCGATGAGACTTAGATTACTATTGTCGGGGCTTCGGTTGGCAGCGGATCGCAGGCATCCTGCAAGAGCGGAAAACAATACAAGGATATTGCCCTCCGGTCTATACCGCGCGGTATAAAAACGTATCTTACACGAGTTCGGGGGGGGGGGGGGAATTTAAGCTATTACTTCTAATCATTTTTGACGGTTTATTCATTTTTTCTCCGCGCTCTTTCTGAAAACCTTACTTAAAGGACGTAGCCTTTTTGGGTTAATACCCCGCTCCTTGGGACGCTTCCCCCTGGAAGTACGGGGGATTTATTCCCCCCGCATATTTAAAGATTTCAAAAAGAAATCTTCAATACCTCGCCGCTCCGGGCGGGTATTTTTTATTAAAATAGAGTATATATCTTTTTATCGGTTCATGTCAAGGCGTATTTTGAAAAAATTGAGGGGAAATTTGAAAAAAGTAAAAAAAAATGAAAAAGGTGAGAAAGACGTTTTCGTTCCAGAATACCGTAATGCCCCAAGCCGCGCCTTGAGACAGCGGCCCGTCTTTATGAATGAACAAGCCGCGCCGCTTCTCCGGCTTTCGAGAATTATCATTTCTACAATATTACTTGCAAAACCCTTATCTTTATAGTATAGTACATAAGAGGCATTGATCATGAGAATAGCAATCGTGAGCGTTCCCGCTCAAAAGCGCGGCATTCCGCAGTATTGTACCTTTTTGCAGAGAGGCTTTGAGGCAATGGGACACCGTGCGGACATTATGGACGCATGGACGGAAGACGGGCACAAACTGCCCGCCTACGATTACATAGCCGCTGCCGTTGAAACGCGTTCCTTTTTCTCCGTTAAATTACCGGAGCGGTTCCATAAAATCTTGAGTGAAGGAAGCGGGTTTGGAGGAAAGAAAGGAGCCGCGTTCCTCGGCAAGAAATGTCTTAGAACCAACAGGGCGCTGCTCAACATCATGTCGGTAATGGAAAAAGAAGGCTTATTTGTCAATAGAAGCGACATAATTCTGGGAAATGAACAGGCCGAAGCCCTGGCAAAACGTATAGGCGTGTAACGTATTATGGACGATTATTACGGTATTCTCGGCATAAAACCGGATGCTTCTTTTTCTTCCATAAAAAAAGCCTTCCGTGAAAAAGCGAAACACCTCCACCCCGATATTGCGAATGCTACTGACGGAGCCGAGATGCGGCGTCTTATCGCCGCATATAAAGTGCTGTCCAGCAGTATACGGCGGTATGAATACGACAGATTGTATTCCCGCAGCGTGCGGAGAAAAGATTTTAATTACCGTGATTTTCTTGCTTCACGAGCGGATGATCCGGCAAGTCAGGCGAAACTGGTGCTGTGGGACCTCTTCCATGAAAGAGAGGAATCCGCACTCGCTATTTGGCGCGCTCATGGCGGACTTGCCTTTTTTATGAAACAGCATCTGGAACGCGGCGATTGGATGGACGGCGTATATGTGCTTGCCGAAGAATTGGATAAGCGGCAATGTTACTACGAGGCGTTTTCGCTTCTCGTTGAACTAATGCAGGAAGAACGCCGGTTTCCTTACTTTAAACATTTCGCCGTTGACGTTGAGATTTTTCTCAAAGAATTGGTACGGATCAGGCTCCGTCCTTCCGTCGATGATAAAACATGGGTCGCGTGCATGAAATATATGCTTGAGTTGGGCTTTACACCCAAAGAAGAAGCCCGCTGGCTGCGGTCCATGGCGGAAAGCCTCTTTGCGCTGGGGCAGCTCGCCGAGGCTCAGGCGATGCTCCGCAAAGCCGTCGAGCGCGATCCAAAGCTGTCGAATGTAAAACGGCTGCAAAAAAAGCTGCACTGCTACGCTTCCGCATAATGCCTATCCGCGTTCTCGGCGGCTACCCGTATTCGGCGGTACCGCCCCTCTGCGGGGAAAAGTCAAGGCGGAATAGACCGCCGGCTTCCGGCAAAAAACACGCTTGACTTTTCTTTTATAATGCCCGATCATGGACGCCATGTTCCAAAAACGAAAGAGTCCCGTTCCTCCAAACCAAGGGCTGGGACAGCTTGCGATTGCGCTTTGCGCGATCTGCTGGAGTACATCCGGTCTTTTTATCAAATTGCTTAACTGGCATTCGGTCGTCATAGCGGGCGGGCGGAGTTTCATTGCGGCGCTTTTTATGCTGACAATAAGATATATGGCTCCTCCTAAAAAGGCGCCCGCGTATATTCGCGGTAAAAATCATATTCTGGTGACGGCCGCCGGAGGCTGTTGTTATGCGGGCGCGATGATCACGTTTGTCATTGCCAATAAGCTCACCGCTTCCGCAAACGTGATCCTGCTGCAATATTCCGCGCCGGTATGGGCGTGTCTGTTGGCGTGGCTTCTCATAAAAGAAAAGCCGAGCTGGGAACATTGGACAGCCCTTGTCCTCGTAGGAGGCGGTATGATCCTTTTTTTCAAGGATGGACTTGAAACCCGCGCGGTTACAGGCGATATTATAGCGGTTATTTCCGGCATCTTTTTCGGGGCGAATTCGGTGTTTATGCGTATGCAAAAAGACGGAAATCCCGCGGATTCCATGCTGCTCTCGCATATTGTTACCGCGCTGTTTGCGGTTCCATTCTTTATTATGTTTTTCCCAACTTTCACGCTCCCCGCAACTGCTGCCATTACCTTTATGGGCATTGTCCAGATAGGCTGCGCTTCCCTCCTTTTCTCGTACGGCATCAAACGGGTAAACGCGATTCAGGCCATGCTCACCGCATCAATCGAACCGGTGCTTAACCCCCTGTGGGTACTTATCGTTATGGGCGAAATGCCCTCTTCTTCGGCGTTGCTGGGCGGCGCGGTCATCCTTTTTGCCGTGATTTTTTCGTCAACAATCAGACCCATCATGGCTTCCATCAGAAAATACTAGGCACTCTGCACACTACAAGGAACGCGCCGCGTATACGGGCGGAGACGCACAGCGCTTTTAGGAACTGCCGGTAAACGGAATTGGGGCATTGACAAAAAAAAGAATCGATAGAAACACTCGACAGCGTCGCAGCTACGCTTGACCGTTCTCCGGTTTCACATTGTACGGTATGGCATGAATTTCCTGCGGCGGTATAAAAAAAACCGTAGCGTTCCGCCGGCAATTCCAAAATATACATTCTGGAATTGCCTCGAATATAAAAACGCTACGGATAGCACGTTCAAGATCTAAGTCTGTAGGATAGCGTATACTTGTGCGTAATAGCACACCTTGTGGTTACCCAATCATCAGGCGCAGACGGTATAATCCCGGGCGTACGCGGTACTCTTCAAGCGTATCGGGTCCGCATGTAGCGGTTCCTACGCCGCGTTGAGCAATGTCGATATTCAACGTATAACGGTTTTCTTTTTCCCGTATATCAACCAAATCGTAGGTATGTAAAGCCTCCCACATATTTTGCTGCGTATATTTGTTTACGCTCATATTTACCGGCGTATCGGGAATGATGGTTATGGACGCGGGCTGGTTCTCCGGGACGGCATCGCCTGAAAGGACGATTTTCCTCACTCCATAGCGGTTACCGTTTTCCTGCGGGACAACATACGGAGTTTCGAGAGTGTCGGGCGTCCCTTCATACACGCCGAGCAATGCGCTCGCACAGCGGTCGCCGTAGGCTTCATGCGGACCCCTGCCGAACCAGCGGATGGTACTGTAATATGCCGGAATCGCCGTGCGGACGCCTACTTTGGGAAGTTCGGGAAGATCCGCGGCCACATCAAAGGAAACGTCTATAATAAGCGGATGATCTTTACCTGCGGGTATCGTAATGCGGGAATACATCCCGATCTTTTTATCTCTATACGCGGTTGACGCGCCCGCGCCCGGCGACAGTAGTGCGGAATAATAGAGTGCCTCGTAGCCATGCCATAAACCGGCTTCGTTCTTTTCTTCTACACATCGCATATTGAGTAAATCAAACTCAAGCCACGGGTACATAGCCTTATCCTGCCAATAAAACGCCGCGGCCGGCTCTCTGTAGAGATGCCGATAGGTTTTCAGTCCGTCATTTTGCGTTGGTACGCGGAACAACGAAGGTTCCCAATGCAAGGTAAGGTTGCGTATGAGCGGATTATTTCCAAGATCAGCGGAGCATGGCGGCTTTTCTTTCAGTACTTTTTCACCGGAAGAGACGATGAACCCCGCCTCCGCCCACGGTACGTTGTTTCTAAGGCGGACGTCCATATGAATATACAGGACGCCGTCAAATTCCCGCGCCATAGCCTCCGTAATAGGAAGCGTAATCTCCGCGCAGCCGTCAGGCGCAATAGCGGGAAAATCCACACGCCCCTGCTCAAAGGTATCTTCATCGCCGCAAAGCCGCCAATCGAGGTAGAAAACGTCAAGCGTTGAAAAATCGAGCTTATTTTCAACGGTAAAGGAATACGGCTTTCCATGAACAGGCGCAATTTTTACCGGAGAGAATACCTGTTTACATTCAGCCATTACGGGCTTCGGGGTCTGATCCGGAAAAAGAAGCCCATCGCAGCAAAAGTCGTAGTCTGTAGGATCATCGCCAAAGTCGCCGCCGTATTTCCAGTATTTTTGACCGTTATCCGCGATAGCCGCGAAACCATGATCCATCCATTCCCAGATAAAGCCGCCTTGCAGCCCGCGGTAGGTTTCGATAGCCTTCCAGTAATCCGCAAGGCTGCCGTTGGAATTCCCCATCGCATGGGAATATTCTTGCATAATAAGCGGGCGCTCATCCTCACGGTATTTCACGAAGTCCGTAATGAGTTTTATTTCAGGATACATGGGGCAGATGACGGCGGTAGCGTCTTTGTTTCTAGCAAGTGAGTCAAGCGTGAAAGGGCCCTGTCCTCCTTCGGGGCGTATCATGCCTTCGTATTGTACGGGGCGCGAGGGATCGTAACGCCGCGCCCATGCGCCGGTCAAAGCGTGGTTCGGTCCGTCGCCGCTTTCGTTTCCCAATGACCAGATGATGACGGACGGGTGGTTTTTATCCCGTTCAACCATACGCTGCATCCGCGAAAGGTAAGAAGGGGACCAGCGGGTATCATAGGAAAGCTGCATATAAAAACAGTGGTGTTCGATATTCGCTTCGCCGGTAAGGTACACGCCGTAGCGATTGCAGAGCTCATACCAGCGTTCGTCATTGGGGTAATGGCACATACGTACCGCGTTGAAATTATGTTGCTTTAGAAGAAAAATATCCTTGAGCATGGCCGCGGTTGAAAGCGTTTTGCCGGTATGTTCGTCATGTTCATGCCGGTTCACCCCCTTGATAAGAACGGCCCTCCCATTTATGAGCAGCTCCCGTTTACATATCCGCACGGAGCGGAACGCGGTACAGAACGCGGTGTTTTCAAGGTTCTCGCTGTTTTCGTAAAGGCTTACGGTCAAGACATAGAGATTCGGGTGTTCGTGGGACCAGAGCGCGGGATTATCCGCCACAATGTCGGCCTCAATACAATCCGCATTGATGCGGTAGTTGGGGGTAAACGACAGCTCTCCCTTAACGAGGGGTTCCAACGATGCGCATACGGCCGAAACATCGGACGGCGATTGCGGCGGAACAAACGGGTAGAGCGCGTACGTTATGGTGAATATCCGCTCGCCGGTATCCTCAACCGGCGCATTACCCGCGCTTTTCCCGGCAGGAAGGTTTCCTCCAAGCGTAACGCTAAGGCGTAAACGGCATTTCCCCTCTTGCACCTCGCCCGGAACCGCTTTTATGTCTTTTATGAACCGCGTGTCGGTCGTGTATAAAAAGACGCTGCGATGAAGGCCTCCCAGCCACCACTGATCCTGATCCTCAATGTAACTTGCGTCAGAATAGCGGACGACTTTGAGGCAGAGCGTATTATTTCCGTTCGCATGTACGAAGTCCGTAATATCGAATTCGTGGGGCAGCCGCGTATCTTTGCCCGCGCCTACGAATCCGCCGTTGAGGTACACGAGGCAGCAGCTTTCCGCGGAACCGATATGCAGCACAACTCGGCGATCTTTCCACATGGGCGGCAGAGTAAAGCGGCGCCGGTAAAGACCGGTTGGGTTGCGTTTGGGCGCATGGGGCGGCGTCTCATCAAAAGGCATCTGTACGTTGGTGTAATGCGGCTTGTCATAGCCCTGCCGCGTCCATGTACCGGGCGCGGTTATAACGCCGGACATGGAGAGACCGCTGTCAAGCCAGCGGAAATCATCGTCATTCGGATTATCAAGCAGGGTAAAGTCCCACGTTCCGTCAAGGTTGAAATAGAACGGGTTATCGTCCGCGTCGCGGTATTCCGGCCCCGCGACGGCATCGGCAAGGGCTGCCTTTGCGGAGATAAACGGCAAAAGCGGGCTCCGCATGGGGAGCCGGTTGATTCCCTGAATTTCAGGGTTTTCCCAAAAGGGAACGGTGTCATTAAACATATTTTTAATACTATATGCCGGATTTTGTCTTGTCAATCATTGCGTATTCGGTATTAAAATAC
>JAITAN010000149.1 GCA_031284105.1 Treponema sp.
ACGGTCGGGGATTTGAAGGGTTCGCTCTGCTGTTCCTCGAACCATTCGGGTTGGAATAGGTGGAGGGCGTAGCCTGTGCTGGTGAGTCCTTTAAGCAGCTCGGTGATGCGGCTGCGGCACTTCTCCGGGTTGGAGTGCGGTACGCACATGGCGTCCTGCGCCGTGTCGCGGTAGCCTAGTCCGGTGCGTCCGCCTACTTCGATAAAGGAGGCGAACCGGGAGAACATGACGTTGATCTCGGACTGGTACAGTGTCCAGATGTTCACCATCGTGTTCATGCCTTCATGCGGGGTGTCGATCTGGAGTTTCTCCAGTTTCTTGTCCCAAAACGCGGCGAGTTTTGCAAACGCGCCGTCCACGTTCCTTGCGTCGCCGTACTTGGCGCGTAGTTTCGTGCCGGTCTCGCGTCCGCCTTCGCCCAGCATGAAGGTCATGCGGCGCTCTTCTCCCGCTTCGATGTCGATCTTCCGGCGTAACGCTCCGCAGTGGTTGCCGCCGAGTTCCGCGGAGCCTGAGCACGCGCCGCGTTCCACGGCGAGCGGGTTCGTCTCGCTGCGGTACGGCCCGAGGAAGGTGTCGCGCAGGCAGTCGTAGTCCTCTTTGCCGTGCGTCCTGCCTTCTTCGCCGGCAAGGGTGAAGAACTGCCGGCCTTCCGGCTCGTAAAAGGGATCCATCTCGATGACGCCGTCTTCATACGATGATCCGCACGAGTACAGGCTCATCTGGAAGTTCTTGTTGTCCATCTCAATATGGTGATAGGAAAATTCCATATACGAGAAGATGCTGATATTGCGCTTCCTGCCTGAATTATTGCGGAGCTTGACGTCCCACAGCTCAACCGCGTCTTCGATAGGGATAAAAAGCGTCTGCTCGCCCGCAACGCCGTTATACTCGCACCGGTACGTGCTATAAGAAAGCCCGTGCCGGCAGGTGTACTGCGCCTTGTCAAGCGGCTTACCCACCGGCTGCCACGACAGCGTCCAGTATTCGCCTGTGTCGTCGTCCCGCACATACACGTAATGCCCCGGCCTGTCCATCGGCGCCGCGTTGGCGCGGAAACGGGAAATCCGGTGGTACTCAGGCGTCTTGTACCACAGGTACCCGCCCGCCGTATGATTGAACACGCCGGCCATATCCCGTACGCCGATATAATTCGTCCACGATGTAGGCACATCGACCTTCTCGATGACATACTCGCGCTTCTCGTTGTCAAAATAACCATATTTCATGTAAACTCCTGAAAAATAATTGCAGGCTTATGCGCCGGTTCCAAAACCTGACATTTTGAAACCGCTTTTTTGAAACCGCTTTTTATAAAATAACAGTCTCGTAATGCTTTTTCAACTACATAACGTGAGTTCGATGAAAAATTAAACGATGAAAGGTAAAGCCCTTTCATCACGGTTTATGGGGCGGAAAACTATGCTATAAGACGTATTTAGAACACGAAGGCGCGTTCACGCTCATGGGACGAATGGGACGTACCGGGAAACGCTATTTGCAGACAGCGCCGTTGCCGCCCAAACGCCGGAGAAGTGCCGCCATAGACAACCGTCCCCTTGCTTAACGCGCTCATCTACCGGTATGAGAATGTAGAGCATATCGCCGGTTATGCGCGGATAAGACTCCGTGAGCGCGGCATGAGGTACCGGAGGCGTTCCATCGTGAAAGCGAAAGGAAGCGGCAACCCTAGCGGCTCGGAGACGGCGCCCATAGAGGCAGGCGGTGCAGATGCGTTGAATATGTTCAACAGCCGGAGGCTGTTTACTACAGCCAGAGGCTGTTTACTATTTCGGCGTTGTATCAAAGGCGGATATACGGCTTTTTGCCTACAAGAAGCGTATAAGTGAATCTTCCTCCCGCCTAGGCGGACTTTCTTCCCGGTTAGGCACGAGGTGTAAAACAAGGAATGAGATGTAAAGGCAGATAAAACACGGATGGAACGTACTAAGTTGGGAAACGCTATCTACCGGCAGCGCCATTGCCGCCCAAACGCCGGGGAATGTCGGCATTAGACAACCGCGCCGCGCTTAACGCGCTCATCTACCGGCGGGAGAACCGGTTTGTAAGCCGCTTTGCGCACGCTTTCATAGTGAACGCGCCCTAAATGACTCATTCGGAATGCTGGGAGAAAAGGCTCCGTGGAGCGGGATTGCCCGCGCGGTTATTTCGTAAAAAATGCGAATGCGCGGGTTGGCTTTGCAATAGCATTCAAAATTCTGTATTCTGTCGAGATCGCGTTACATAAGAGCAACATTTATGCCTTGACATAGATAAAATTTATTATATAATAGTTTAGTATTACTGCGGCGTATGCCGTATCTATTATTTTTAGGAGGAACGAATGAAAAAATTTGTTCTTGCTTGTTTTATCCTTACGACTGCTTTTGCGGTCGTGTTCACAGGATGCCAGAAGAAAACCGCACCGGCCGCGGATACAGGTAGCGCCGGACAGGCCGCGCCGGTCGTTACGCTCAAGGTCTTGAATTACTTCGACATGACATCGGCTAATACCGTTGCCGCCGATACGGAGGTATGGCGGAAGTTTTTAACCGATCACCCGAATATCAAGATCGAACGTGAAGATCTGTTTAATGATCCTTTCCACAACAAGGTCGAGGCCTATGCCGCTTCCGGCAATCTGCCCGACGTCATGTACGCATGGCCCTCAGGCCGTTCAACCACCCTGTATGCCAACCGCCTGTTGAAAGATCTTAGCCCGTTCATCCAGAAAGATGGGCTGGCTTCGTCTTACAACCCCTTGGCTTTGGATCCCTCCCAATTTGCAGGCAACTATGTGGGTATTCTTACCCAGGGACTCACATCCAGTCATGCTTTTTATGTAAACAATACGGTGTTGAGCGATGCGGGGCTTACCCCCGCCAAGACCTACGCCGAACTTGTGGCGCAGGTTCCTGTTCTCAAGGCAAAAGGGTATGAAACCGTTCTCATGGCCAACACGGACACATGGGTTATGCAGTCTTGTCTCTTCTCCCTCATTGCCGGACGCTTCGGCGGCGAAGACTGGCATCAGAAAATACTCAACGGAGAGGCGAAGTTCACGGATACTGATTTCATAGCGGCCCTTGAATTCGTAAAGAAACTGTACGATGACGGGGTCCTTTCCAAGACCACCCTCACCACCGGCTACGGCGAAGTTACCGGTTTGTTCGCCAGCAACAAGGGCGCATACCTCATTGACGGCGACTGGCGCGTGGGCGCGTTCATCACGGATCAGTCCTCCGGTCAGGCGCTTATTTCTCCGGAAAATCAGAACAATATATCCATTACCGTATTCCCCGATATCGAAGGCGCGAAACTTAACAAATCCACATCCGGTATCGTTGGAACCGGCTGGGGCATCAGAGCCGATATTCCCGCGGGATCCGAACAGGAAACGGCCGCGTGGGAACTGGTGAAATGGCTCTCAGGGAAAGAGATCGAAACGTGGCAGCTTAAAACCGGCGGCATTTCTACGCCCAGCCGCACCGATATCGATGTTTCAAGCCTCACGCTTGAACCCATGCAGAAGGCGATTATGGCGCTGCCGGCTCAATACGAGGTTTCTACAGCCGTCATAGACGGCGTATTCGCGGGAGATGTTTATACCCCGCTTAACGACGGCCTTCAGGCCATCGGTATGGGAACCCAGACTCCGGCGCAGGTTGCGCAAGCCACGCAAGATGCGTTTGACGCATGGAAAGCCAACAACTAATATTCATCAAATGGTGAGAATGAGTTCATTGTTTAGTTAATTGACGGGAGCCGCCTCTTAAAAAGGCGGCTTTTTTATCAAAGATGGGCGTTTAGCAACCCTCTCTTCGATGGATAACCCAAATCACCCGCGGACGATAGCCCGCGGGCTTATATTTCAGAAAACAAGCAAAAAATTTGACACAAGAAAAATTCAAAGATATCATTAAGAACATGGTGGTAAGATAGTAATGCGCCGGCGTTTAATATCGGGTTTAGATACTATAATACTAATACCATGAGGAGGTACTAATGAGTACAAGAGGACAAACCCTTACATCACGGGGAGAACAGGTTTTTGCGTACACGGTTTTGGTCGTACCGGCGGTATTGATCTATTGCTTGGTAGTCGCTTTTCCAACGGTGTTTTCCATCGCGCTTAGTTTGTCGGATTATAAAGGCGGTAAGGTATTCGGTAACACGAACATTCATTTTGCAGGACTGAAAAGCTATATAAAAGTGTTTACTTATCCGGGCGGACCGTTTTACATTGCGCTAAAGAACAATCTGCTCATTGTTCTGATGTCGGTTTTCGGACAGATCCCGCTGGGATTTACCCTTGCGTATATTCTGTCGCGTAAGTTAATCAAAGGCGTAGATTTCTTCCAAACGGTTATTTATCTTCCCAACGTCATAACGCCGGTCATCATCGGCATCCTGTTCAAAAGCCTGTATCAGGGCAACAACAGCCTGTACATGGAAATCGTGAGGAGGTTCAAACCGGGCGCGGAATTCACGTTGAGCAGCCAGCCGATGATAGCGGTTCTTTTGGTTATGCTGTGGATGTATACCGGTATGTACGTGATCATCTTTTTGGCGAATATCCAGCGGATCGACGTATCCATCATCGAAGCCGCCAAGATAGACGGTGCAACCGAAGCCCAATCCCTGTGGTACATCATCCTGCCGGCCCTGTCGGGAGTTATCGTTACCAGCGCAATTCTTGCCATTTCAGGTTCGTTAAAATCGTTCGATTTGCTATACATTATGACCGGAGGCGGCCCCGCGGGTCAGACCAGCGTGCTTTCCCTATTCATGTTTGACCGAGCATTCAAGACAAGTCCTGATTATCCGTTGGCAAACGCCATTTCTACGATCATGGTTATTATCAGCTTCATACTGATCGGTATAACCCAGCTTGCAGAAAAGAAATTCGGCGGAAAGGAGTGAGTTATGGACGTACGTAAAACCGACATACCGGCAAAAATCGCTATTTATGTTGTAATGGCCCTCTTCACGATACTGGCCATTTATCCCCTGCTGTGGATGTTCATGCAGTCATTCAAGACCACGCAGGAATTCATGCTCAGTAAGATCGCCCTTCCGGTGAATCCTTTTCAATCGGCGTTTAGGGGCAACCTCAACATAGCGGAATGGCAAGGCAACTACCCGTACGCATGGAGACATGGGCATTTTGAAGTTTTGCTTGTCAACAGCATCTTCTATACCGCTGCCACCGTGTTGGCGGTGGTGATCCTCAGCGCTATGGCGGGTTTTGCATTCTCAAAAATACCGAGCAAGGCCACGTCCCCGCTGTTCGGCATCTTCATTATCGGCATCTTGCTTACCCTGCAATCCATCATGGTTCCCCTTTTCCTTATGGTGAACGCGGTAGGGCTTTACAACACCCGTTTGGGCGTACTTATCCCGTATGTAGGATTAGGACTGCCGATGGGCGTGTATCTTGCGACGGACTTCGTGAAAAGCATACCGGACGCGCTGATCGAATCCGCGCGTATTGACGGAGCAAAATACCTCAAGATTTTCGGAAGCATTGTCTTCCCGATGGTGGCGCCTGTGGCCATGACCATTGCGATCCTTACCTTTTCCGGTACGTGGAACGAATTCATGCTTATCAACATTTTGGCTTCTTCGGGTAACGGCTGGGCTAATATTAAGTCGTTGCCGGTCGGTATCAACATGTTTTCCGGTTCCTTGGCGTCCGACTTTGGGAAGCAGTTCGCCGCTCTCACTATCGGCGCAATCCCCATGATTGCCTTCTACCTCGTGTTCCGCAAACAGATCACCAAGGGCGTTGCCGCGGGTGCGGTTAAGGGTTAATTACCGCAATTACCGTATAGGGAGCGGAGTATTCCACGGAATGTTCCGTTCTCCACCTATTTTATGACATCTGTTTGAAGACCGGAGGCGCGGGAAAAGACGTTTCCGGTCTTTTTTATGCCCCCTATTGGACAGGTCAGACATCTGGGAGTAAGCGATGGAGGGATCGGAACTAATATGTTCCGGCCGTAATATTTTCAAAATGAGGCATTTTAGGCTAGACTTTATTATGATAGCGCGATATAGTATTATGTAACGCACTTCAAGCCGTGGTTAAAGGTTTTACAATCGCCGGATTTGAAACTTCGGCGTGTATATATTTGTATACATGCCGAAGTACGTGCAAGTATGGAAGGAGTAGAAAGTATGTATATACCGTCTATATGCCATAATAGCGGCGGAGCCCCCCCCCCCCCGCAGCCGGTCCTTTATAAACCGGTTCCGCGGGACGGGCGCTTTATAAGCGTCCGCGCTCTTCAGTACACGCCGCTTTACACGCCCCTTTCCGTACTCTTTTTTATACATTTCCCCCGTAGCGCGTCCGCGTTGCGCCTATTCCGTACGCCCATTATAGCGTTTTCTCACGAGCCGGTATTACGGTACCACGGACTTGGTACTATGGTACCAGCGGCCGATACTGTAGAACCCTTTCATCCGGTCTCTTCGCAGTATGCGTCTGTCATGGCGCGTTATCAATCTATAGCGAACAGCCGGTAAACGGTTGTAACGAAGGAGGTTTATATGCGGTTTCCCAGAAAAGAAGTCGAGTTTGTCGAGAGGAGCGGCAACCTGATCGCCGTGTCCAAGTCAAATATCACCGTGCGGGACGTGTCTGAAGCGCAAGTTACGGGCATTGAGGCGCTGCATACGCAACTCAAGGCGCTTTACGAAAAATGCCGAAGCCCCGCGCACGCAGCGCTTGCCGTGCGGGCCAAGAACGAAGCGAAAGCCTCGCTCATCAAAAAGGAGCGGGCCTTTATCCGTTTCCTCGTGCGGAACAATGAAAAGATGACGGACAACGGGCGGGAGGCGATGAGCATCCCCATTCACGGCAAAAAGCCCGCGCATCATCCGGCGCCGGATCACACGAACGGAGCGATGCTGTTCTGGAGCGTAAGCGAAGCGCCGGTTACGAACCCCGAAGAGTTGAAGATGGGCGTGTTGATAACGCGGGCGCCGCACATCATGAGTTTTTCGCCGACAGAACGGAGGAAGATCGTGTATATGGCGGGCAGATGGTAAATCGCGGGAGGGAAAAGGGTCCGTGGAGCGAAGCGGTAAACGCCGTTATTTCGTGAACTCATCTATGAGTTCACGGCGGCGCGATGCCGCAAAAACTCCGATGAAGCATATCCCGTTTTTTATAAAACAGGGACGCTCTGTAACACAGGGACAACCAGCCCGCATGGGCGGTTAATTATAAAAAAGAGACCCTCCAAAACCGGTTCAATTCTTGGCGGAACACGACCGGCTATGAGGGCTTGCTAAATGCATTGTCAGTATGTCGCGTATTCGCGTGGAATTTCAATGCGTTTAGTCCTCTTTTTCGTTTAGGAGGACAGGTATGAAACGTAGACTATGCGATACGAGGGATGGTGAGTCATCCCCGGCGCCCGATAGGACCGCGCCGGATGCGGCGATTACCGCGGCACAGGACGTACGAAACAACACGGCCGCGACCCGGCAGGAGATTAACAAGGCGCGCACCACGTTAAACAACGTGGCGAGCGCCTTTACCGCCGCCATCAAGACGGACGGAACCAAAGGGCAAGAGCCGGTAGATCAGCCCGCCGGTATGCCGGCGCTTGACGCGGCGGCTATTACCGCGTATCTTGCGTCCCAGCCGGCAAACACGGCCGCGACCCCCTATACCGTTATGGTAACGGGACTGAATGTGGAGCGCGATCTGGGCAAGGACACGCCCGGCGGGAGGGACTCTTTGGGCGTGCTGTTTGACGCGCTACAGGGAAAATACGTTTCCCTTGACCTGATCGGCTGTGAGGGCCGCGTTATTCCAGATTCCGTTTTTGACGCTGTATACTATTACAGAAGCGACAAAGATAAACTGGTATCGCTCATCCTGCCCGCCTCCTTGACCGAGATCGGCCACTCGGCGTTCCAGTACTGTAGCGCGCTTGAGACAGTAGACCTGCCCGCTTCCCTTGCCTCTATCGGCGGGGATGCCTTCCGGGGCTGTAGCGCGCTTAAGACGATAGACCTACCCGCTTCTCTGACCGCGATCGGCGACCGGACATTCTACAACTGTAGCGCGCTTGAGACAATAAACCTGCCGGCTTCCCTGACCAAGATCGGCGCCGGGACATTCGAGGACTGTAGCGCGCTTAAGGCGATAGACCTGCCCGCTTCCCTGACCAAAATCGGCAATCAGGCGTTCTTTGGCTGCGGTGCGCTTGAGGCGATAGACCTGCCCGTTTCCCTGACCGAGATCGGCGACTTGGCGCTCGATGGCTGCAACGCGCTTAAGACGGTAGACCTGCCGGCTTCCCTGACCAAAATCGGCTTCGGGGCGTTCCAGTACTGCAGCGCGCTTGAGACGATAGACCTGCCCGCTTCCCTGACCGAGATCGACGGCTGGGTGTTCCACAACTGTAGCGCGCTTGAGACGGTAGACCTGCCCGCTTCCCTGACCAAAATCGGCGGCTATGCGTTCTTCAGTTGCGGTTCACTTGGGATGATAGACCTGCCTGCTTCCCTGATCGAGATCGGCGGCAATGCCTTCTGGGGTTGCAACGCACTCGCCACGTTAATCAGCAGAAACGCAACGCCGCCGGCGCTTATCGGCTCCAGCGTATTATACAACACGTCTCCATCTCTCGTGATTTACGTCCCCGATACTGCGGCGTCCGCCTATAAGAACGCCGCCGGATGGAGCGGTTACGCGGATAAAATCAAGCCGTTAAGCGTATTGCCCGCGAAGTAAACC
>JAITAN010000249.1 GCA_031284105.1 Treponema sp.
GGCGGTCCATACCGGAACGGGCCTTCGGTCTATTTTGCCGTCCGTTCAGGATGCGTCCTTCGGACGGTTTATAGCACAGCGGGCCTTGCCCGCGTTTACAAAGGAGGATGACTATGAAGTTATCCGCGCCGGCGGCTATGGCCTAGCAAGACGCGAACCGCCCCGCGCAGCGGCTTGCCATAACATAGCAAGACGCGAGCCGCCCCGCGCCGGCGGCTAGGGCCTAGCAAGACGCGAACCGCCCCGCGCCGGCCCCGCTAGGGCGCAGCAAGACGCGAGCAGCCCCACGCCGGCGGTTATGGCCTAGCAAAACGCGAGCCGCCCCGCGCCGGCCCCGCTAGGGCGCAGCAAGACGCGAGCAGCCCCGCGCCGGCGGCTAGGGCCTAGCAAGACGCGAGCCGCCCCGCGCCGGCCCCGCTAGGGCGCAGCAAGACGCGAGCAGCCCCACGCCGGCGGTTATGGCCTAGCATGACGCGAACCGCCCCGCGCCGGCCCCGCTAGGGCGCAGCAAGACGCGAGCAGCCCCACGCCGGCGGCTAGGGCCTAGCAAGACGCGAGCCGCTCCGCGCCGGCGGTTATGACGCAGCAAGACGCGAACCGCCCCGCGCCGGCGGCTAGGGCCTAGCAAGACGCAAGTTGCCCCGCGCAGCGGCTTGCCATAACACAGCAAGACGCGAGCCGCCCCGCGCCGGCGGCGAGGGCCTAGCAAGACGCAAGTTACCCCGCGCCGGCGGTGATGGCGCGGCAAGACGCAAGTTGCCCCGCGCCGGCGGCAGGGCCTAGCAAGACGCAAGTTGCCCCGCGCGGCGGCGTGCCATAACACAGCAAGACGCGAGCCGCCCCGCGCCGGCGGCTAGGGTCGAGCAAGACGCGACCCGCCCCGCGCCGGCGGCTTGCCATAACACAGCAAGACGCGAGCCGCCCCGCGCCGGCCCCGCTAGGGCATAGCATGACGCAAGTTGCCCCGCGCAGCGGCTTGCCCCATAACATAGCAAGACGCGAGCCGACCCGCGCCGGCCCCGCTAGGGCATAGCAAGACGCAAGTTACCCCGCGCAGCGGCGCCGGCGGCTAGGGCATAGCATGACGCGAACCGCCCCGCGCCTGCCCCGCTAGGGCCAAGCAAGACGCGAGCCGCCCCGCGCCGGCGGCTAGGGCATAGCAAGCATGACACGAACCGCCCCGCGCCGGCGGCTAGGGCATAGCAAGCATGACACGAACCGCCCCGCGCCGGCGGCTAGGGCATAGCAAGACGCAAGTTGCCCCGCGCCAGCGGCGCTGGCGGCTATGGCGTAGCAAGACGCGAGCCGCCCCGCGCCGGTCCCGCTAGGGCATAGCAAGACGCAAGCCGCCCCACGCCGGCGGCTTGCCATAACACAGCAAGACGCGAGTTGCCCCGCGCCGGCCCCGCTAGGGCGCAGCAAGACGCAAGTTGCCCCGCGCTGCGTCTTGCCCCATAACATAGCAAGACGCAAGTTGCCCCGCGCCGGCGGCTAGGGCATAGCAAGACGCGAGCCGCCCCGCGCCGGCCCCGCTAGGGCATAGCATGACGCAAGTTGCCCCGCGCAGCGGCGGCGCCGGCGGTTGACAAAATAGGGTGGGTATGAGAGAATGAGGGGAAGTGTTGCAAGGGCTTTGCGGAGCCGTTCACATTGATAGAGAAAATAGAGAATAGTGGAGATCATAATGGCTTTCATAGACGTAGTTGAATGGAACGATGCGGCAAACGATGTGTTTGCATGGAAGTTCGGGCAGAACAAAAACAACAACCTGAGCACGTATACCCAACTCATTGTAAGGGAATCTCAAGAAGCGGTGTTGTTCTCTAAAGGGCAAATCTTGCACACGTTCGGCCCCGGGAAGCACACCCTTAATACGGAGAACATCCCCCTGCTGCGGCGTTTATTCGGCATACCGTTTGGGGGGAAAAACCCCTTTACGGCCGAAGTCTGGTTTGTGAACAAGACCGCGCCGCTGACCATTGATTGGCGTACCGATACGATGCGCTACCGCGATCCCGAGTACGGCGAAATGGTGCCGCTTGCGGCCGAGGGCCGGTACGGGCTTCGGGTCGAGGACGCGGAGCGGTTTTTGGTGCAGTTGGTCGGCGCGCTGACCTCGTTCACCGCACGCGAGTTAACCGATCATTTCCTGGGCGCGCTTATAGCGAAAACGAAAAGCGTGGTGATTGCGTTCATGCAGACCAACCAAGCCGGCATTACGACTATTTCAGCCCGCCTTGACGACCTGTCCCGTTTTCTGGCGGAGCCGCTAAAGGAATTCTGGGAATCCTACGGTATGCTGCTGACCGGTTTCTACATTACCTCCGTTGATCTTGACGCGTCCACAGAAGACGGCAAGAAAATAGCGGCAGCGATCAGCGACCGCTCGGCTCAAAACATCGCGGGCTACACATGGCAGCAGAAACAAGGGTTCGGGGTTGCGAATAATGCGTTTTCACGCGGGGGCGACATGGGCGTTTTGGGAGCGGTCGCAATGACCGGCATGATGGGCAGCGGCGCGGGTCCCGCGATGATGACGCCGCCTACGGCGGGTATGCCTGCTGCAGGCGGGCCTGCTGTAGGCGGGCAAATGGGGCGGAAAGAGGTGTTTTGCGCGAGGTGCGCGAAGAAATACCCCGTAACCTCCAACTTCTGCCCGCATTGCGGGAATAAGTACAACCCCTGTCCCCACTGCGGGAGCGATAACCTTGCGGGAACCAAGCGGTGCGTGTCGTGCGGCGGGACGCTTGCAGCGGATCAGGCGAATAGCGGCGTTGTATGCCCGCGTTGCGGACAGCCGGCGCCGCCGAGCGTGAGGTTTTGTCCCGGGTGCGGAAACAAATTAACATAGCCGGAGGGTAGTATGACAAGAACGCAATCATTAACATTCAGAGCGCTATTATTTCTATGCGGCGCGGGCGTTACGGCCCTGGCCTTCTTCCTGAATACTGCGGGGAAGAGTCTGACAAGCGCGGATATTTTCACATGGCTCTCCATCGGGCTTATGTACCTTATTTTCTCTGTCCCGCTTTTTTTCCCAGCCGTCAACGGCGCTAACGCTTCACATAAGATTCCGTCATTGGCAATTCTGTGGACGGGTATAACCGGCTTTATCATAGCGTCAATCGTAGTTATTATGCTGCTTTCAAGCGCCGCCGTCTCCTTGAGCAACGCGATCACCATTCAGGCCGCGTTGCTCTTTTTGTTTGCGGTTTGCGTGTACCTCGGCTCTGTCGCCTCGTCTCATAGCCGGCAGATTGGCGAAGAAGAACACAAAAAAAGGCAGTTCATTACCGGATTAAAGGCGCGTGCGCAGGTTTTAGCGCTTTCCGTCAACGATCTCCCCGAGGAATATGAGGGCGTCCGCAAGACAATAAAGCAGACGCTTGAAGAGATCAAATACCTCTTTCCGGTGGATGAGCTTGAAGGGTTTGACCTTGAATTCAAAATCATGGACGCCTTAAATTCAATATCGGATATCTGCGACAGCGGAACGGCAGGTACGGCCGCTCTGCTGGAAACGGAAGCAAGAAGATTACAGATGCTTATTAAAGAACGAAAGTTGTTGAGAAATTAGGAGGATGGTATGCAAGGGAAAATCTTTGCGGAATCAATGAACCTGTATCAGGATGAAGCCCGTATCCTTTTTAACTACTACAAGAAGGCTGCGGAAAAGATCGTAAACGATGAGTTGGAGCTGGAGAAATCAATTGATACGGCTCGGACGGAAATAACGCGGGCGGAAAAAGACAAGAGGAAAGGCGTTATTATTACGGCTCTGTTTGGAATTGCGGGGCTTATATTGGGAATCCTGTTCCTCCCGTATGGCTTTATTCTTGTGCTCGGCTGTATCAAGGGCGTCATTACCATACTACGTGCCAATAAGTCAAGAAAGGAGAACGAAACAAAGATAGCCGGCTTTGAGGAAGCGTACCGCGATATCCGCCGAAATTACGGCGTGAAGAAAATGGGAGTCGTGTACGTTCCTGTGGCGACTAAAGTGCCTTTTGAAAACAGGGGCTTTATGGTTGATCATACGGGACAGGTTGGAAACACGGAATTCAAAATGTCCGTGGTTCATAAGCCCGCGGACCTTCTTGAATCCCTCAACAGCTTGGAAAACAGTATAAAAGAAGCCCCTATGGTTGAAACCGCATCAATGCCTGAAGAAGTCGATACGTCAGAGTATTCCACTTCCATTCAGCAGATAAAAGTCTATGATTACATGGGAACTATTGACAGGCAGGTACGCAATATACGGTATCTGTTGCACGATAATGATTCCGTTGCTCTGTCGCTGCCTGCGGTTCTACCGGAAAGCGAAACGGCTGCATTTATCAAGGAGTTCGCCGCAATGGATACCGGAGACAAACCGGTTGTTCCGGTCTTCAATACGGACGGCTTTCAGGAAAAAATAGACATGTTCTATTCCCTCCATGTTATGAAGAAATCTTTTGAGAAAAGCACCAATGAAAACCAGGTAGCCTATTTCAAGAAGTTGATCGGACGCCTTGCCGAAGCCGTGCAAATCCTCAGCAGAACGAAGATGAACGGCACGAATAAACTTATCGACTATGCCAATAAGATATTTTCTACGGTTCTAAAAGCATCCTTTAATCACTATTCGCCGGTTCTTGAAGCGGAAGAGATTGAACGAATCCGCTCGGCGAGTTTCGACTATCAAGACTCCGTTGACGATTACACCCCGTTTTCATTAAAGTCAAGCTCAAGGGTAAAATACGACCTGTTTTCTACCGCGTGGATCGCGGAAGATCAGTCCCGTACATCCATGCCCTTTGGTATGCACCAAATTCAGGAAGAAGTTTTAGCGCCGGTTATCCAAAACCTCATGGCGGAAAACAGGATAGAGCGGTTAAAGATTTACAACGGCATCAAAGATCAGAAGATCGACTACCTTAACCAATGGCACAGGGATACCGAAGATTTTTACGGCAGAAACCGCGCCGAAGCCGCGGATATTATCAACAGAATGAGGGAATCCTATGCCGATTATGTACGGAGCCTCAACACGTACAAGGCGCTTCAGGAAACCCAAACCGCCATGGCTAGAACCCACTCGCTTGATAGCGCGGAAGTGAAGCAAGAAAGCAAAGACGCCGAAATAATCGCCGGTTTTGAGTTACAGGCGCAGCAGTTCAACCAGAAGCAGGAAGAGTTCAGCGAGTTTATGGACAGGTTAAAGGAGAACATAGACGAAAGGGCGGCTCAGTTTGGCTATATTCCCTATTACGAAGCAACGTTACGCGACAAGGAGTACCGCGATATTGCACAGTCAACCGATCGGTTGCAGGAGCTTGATCCGCGGAGAAAAAAACTACTAGCCGTAAGCCCGTATGTTGCAAAATACGCAAAATTGCCGCCGCCGCCGCATATCGAACAGCAATTGTACGATGATTTCGCCATCGACCTGTTGAGAGAAGCCGCGGAAGATGCCGCGGAAAACATCCCACGCGTTACAGAGAAAGCCGGCAGCGAGCCGGTTTCTCCAGAGGCGCATCATGGCTGACTTATATTTTGAAGTAGACACCTCCCCGATGGCGTCAACCGTTGATTCGGTGAAAAGCCATGTCAGAAATGTAGCGACAGCCGTTACCGCAATGGAGGCAGCGGTCATTGCAACCGAGCGTCAAAGCGCAAAGACCATTTGTGAAAACGTAGACAACGGTTTCTATATATTGATGAAATCCCAGATATGCCAGAAAGTTGTGGCCGCTTATACCGAGATGACAAGCAAACAGATGACGCTGCTTCAATTAGCAAAAGCGCTGGATAATGTCAAAAAGCAAATGGAAGCCGATTATAATATGATAAGCAAGCGTTACACCAAACTCTTTCACTCCCTGAATAAAGCGCTTGAGACGCGGATAAAAGAGCTTGATCGTCCCGCAATGCGGCTCGCGGACATCAGAAAAAGCATCGTGTTTGATAAATTAAAGGATGAAAGCTCGCTGCTGTTCAGCAGTTCCGGCGAGGTTGCGGCGTTTGAACAAACGGCTTTAAGCGGCAAACTCAAACAGAAGACCAAAGATACGTTAAAGACGCTTTCAAACTCCATAACTGAAACCCAGTCTTTTAACGAGAAGATCGACAGCATTTTGCTTCCGGCTGAGAATGAACCGGCGTCCGATATGAGATATATTCCGGCGCTATTCTTGGAGACGGATAGCCTGCTTAATACAACCGATGCCATTGAGAATGCGTATGTTCCCCATACGGACGCATGGCAAAACGCCGCGCCCGTCATATCGGAAATCAGCCGTATTGCCGGTAGTTTTGCGTGGAAAACCGCGGACGAGGGGGAAAAGACTCCTGTCAGAAAAGAATTCGTCTCGCTTTGTGAGAAGGAGGTTTCCGACCCGCGTTTGTCAAAAGAAATGCTCCGCCTGTTTGACGAATCGTCTTGGGAGGATACGCGGAAATGAGTTACCGGCAGAATTACAGGGCCGCGGTTCCATACAGCGGCAGAATATCGTATAGTTATCCCGCAAGTCAGAGCGGCGGGTCCGGTACCGCTTCTTACTCAGGTGAAGTGGCGGTAAACGTTACCATCAACGTCAATACCAACCCGTTTGACGGCAGCGTTCATACCTGTAACAACACAATAGATGCGCTGACTGACGCGGTTGTTGTGATGAACGCCGCTCAATGCGCGGCAATACAGGAAACCACGCGGAACGTTTCAAAATCACTCATTGACGGCTTTTTCGGTACCATAAAGACCGAGCTTTCCCAGCAGTTGCAAGCCCTAGACAGCGCGATAAAAGCAGGTCTTGGACTCATTCAAGAGCAAGGCAAGGCGGTTTCCGCTCAAAAAAACACTATGGAAACCGATTTCAACAGGATACGTTCCAGATATAGTACGCTTTTTGCCGATCTTGACAACGAATGTTATAAACGTATTTACGCTTTAGACAAAAATGCGTTTACTTTGTCTGAAAAGGCGCAAAAGCAGCTCATAAACGAGCAGACAAGTAATGCGGCGGCGTTAAGTATTCTTGAAATGCAAGAAGAATCGTCATCAAAAATGTTTTTGCTTATATCAAACCTAAACAGAAAAGTAAAAGAGGTCTTAAAAACGGTACACGATTATATCACGCAAGAATCCCGTATTACGGCGCTTGTCGATTCGTTCCTTTTCCATGAAGCGCCGAAAGAGGAGGCGTGGGCGTATATTCCCGCAATCTGGCTGGAAAGCGATAACATTGACGGGAATGTGAAATCCCACGAAACGTTTACGGTTGAATATTTGGAGGAAAAGCAGAAAAAGCAAATCGCGGAAAAAACGGATATATTTTGTTCAAGCGATTCTTCGTGGCATTCGATTTCTTCCGAAGAAAGGGACGCGCTCCACAAAGAGTTTACCCTTCTTGCGGAAAAATACTTTGAAGCAAAGACCGGTAACACGGAACAGCGTGTTTATAAAACAATGCTTTCACTGTGGCGAAATGCAGATTTATCATCCTTAATGGGGTGAAGGGAGTTTGAGATGAAAGAGTTACAAGAATTAACGGAAATTCGTATCGGCGAGACCATTGTCGCCTTAAGGGATAATTTGGTAAAGTCGGCGATTCTTCCCAAAACGAGTAATGAGCTTGAAAGGGACGTCAATATTCAGGGAAATGTTAAAATTGAAGGCGCGGTGTATGCAAGGAACATAATACTTGATTCCGGTCCGGCGGAATTTTCCGGCGCGGTGTACGCTCATAACGAACTCCACATTAAGAACGATACGGATAATACGGTTATTTTCAAAAAAGCCGTTGCATCAAGCGGCAGCGTTGTTTCTCTCTTATTGAAGGGGAACTGCGTTTACGGCGCAGACATAAACGCGGCAACCGTGAAGCTAAAAAACTGCTTTGTTGCGGGCAGCATTTTTGCCAATGAAATACAGATCGAAAACACCGTTGTATTAGGCGGCTGCTTCGCATCCAAGAAATTTACCTTGCAAAGCGCTATTACCGGTACGTTCAATGCGCCGGAAGTAGCAGCGGGCGGCGTCAATTATCTGCTGTATCCCACGGCGTTTTCCGTTGAACCTATGGCGTGTCTGCCCGGCACGGAATTTTATAACATAACGCTTGCGGACCTCGGCTCTTTATTTAAGAATGAAGAAGAAAAGCCCAATACCGGTAAAATCCGGCTGGATGTGGATGCCGATTCCCAGAGGACAATTTTGGTTGACGGCACGGGTGCGAAAATGCTGTTACACAGTTATTCGGTAGCGTCCAGAATACTGGTAAGCGATTTACTTGATTTTGAAAGCCTTGAAAATCATTTCTTGATTATTTCCGCTAGTCTCGGTTCCCAAACGCTAAAAATGTATTCCCTGCAAAAAGAAGACGGAAGCAAGAGCGATGATTTGACGTTGATGAACATCACCCCCTTCTTCTTCAAAATATTAAACGGAATCCTTCAGATACGTGAAATAAGCGGTTCCATTTCTTTTGACGAATTACGCCGCCGCTAGCCCGCTGCGCGGGGCGGCTTGCTTCTTGCTGCGCGCGCAACTGGAAGCGTAGGGCTGGACACGCTACGCCGTCAACGCGGAAGCGCCGCGGCCGGTAGAGAGCATTCGCCGTCCGCGCGCCGTAAAGAACCGCCGCCCTCATTGGCGTTATTCCATCCCGCCTATTGGATACCCTTAAACCACGCGCAATCGGAACCGGAACTGGCCGATGAGTCTTTTCTATACCTATGTCGATAAAATGGCTGCCTGAGCCTGTAACCGGTATGGTTACCGTTACCGAGTTTTCACCGGAGATGCGGCTGCCGCTGTAATAGCCGCTCTGGTATGCGGCGGAAGCGTTGTCAAGTTGGCTGATAAAGGCGTAGTCATACCCTGATTCCGAAGATACATCAAGTTGTATCATTATGAATGTACTGGATGCGCCGGTAAAGGAGATACGCGCTTTGGTTACGCCGCTGCCGCTTATCGCGGGAGATTTGTACCTTCCATCGCCTACGTACCGCCCGATACAGAGCTGTACGTGATGCCGCCGATACCAGAGGAAGCGGTAGCAGCCCCCGCGAGAACCGCCGTTGACGGTAAACCTTCCCCGCCGGCGTTAGAGGCGGACACTTTGTAACAGTAGGCCGTGTTTGGCGGCCGTCCCGTATCGCTGTGTGAACCCGCCGCGGCCGCGCTTACGCCGGAAGGAACAAGCATATTGAGCCGACAATACTATGTATACATAGCGAAATTTCAAATCCCGCGGTCATAAAACCTTTAACAACCGCTTGAAGTGCGGTACGTAATACCATATCACTATCATGATAAAGTCAAGCCCCAAACGTTTTTTTTCTGCAATATAGCCGTACAAAAAACACGCGGTACTAAAGCGTTGCGCGGGGAATATGCGGGAAAGCGCCTTGGAGCGGGACGGGAACCCGCGGGTAAACCCGCTGATGAACCGGCGCAATAGGCGGTACGTGCGGCATGGGGTCAAGCGCGCCTTTAGGGTATTATCGGGAAGTACACAAAACCCCGCGAGGGCGGCGGGGGGTCTCCCTCCACTTGACATTCTTTCTCTTTTTCTTCATTATACCATAAATATGAAAAGCACAGAATTATCAAGAACGTATCTTGAAGGCTTAACAACAGAAGAATTGATTGTTTTGGCGGATCGTTTTGATATTGAAGTCCCGCCTGATCTGACATGGAATTTTATCGTAGAAACCCTGTTGGAGATCAATGCGGGGGATGGTACGGATGATTCTGACAACGTAAAACATCTGAACGATTCAACTGCGCTAACACAGGTAGATCAGGCTGCCCAGCAAAAAGCAGCGGAAGAAAATATATTGGACTACGCGGTACCCTTGCCTGAACAGTATAATATCTCTTTCGTTGATGTATTGATCCGCGACCCTCTGTGGATATATGTATTTTGGGAAATTAGCGGCCATGAAAAAGAAATGTTCGAGAATAAAAGCAATTTCAATAGATATTATCTGAAAATATGCCCTACGGAAGACAGTCAAAAAGTGTTTACCGTCCATATCCGCCCTATAGATACCGCATGGTATGTGGGAATTCCGGATTCGGGCTGTAGTTATAAAGTGGAGTTGTGCGTATCTGTGAATAAAAAAGAAACCGTGATCGCTTCTTCCGGCATATTTACCATGCCGGCGCTGTTTGAACCGGTAAAGAAATACGGCAGCCATTCAAACGGCGCTTCGGTTACTAATAACGTTGATTTTAATCCTTTACAGATTTTATCGGGAGTGGACGATTTTACTATACTCCACAAGAGGGAGCGCATCGCGCAGTGAACAAGCGGCCTGTTATTTCCATTGTTATAAACGCCCATATACCGTGGATTATAAATGATCCGGTCCATGAAAAACCGGTTTTTGAGAGCTTATCGGAAACGTATCTTCCCTTATTGGAGGTCTTTGAGCGGCTGGACATGGATCATATTCCGTTTCATATAGGGCTTTCGATCACTCCGGCTTTGTGCAGTTTGTTATCCGAAACGCGTATGCAGCGGCGTTATCTTGAGTATATGACCGCGCGCATTGAATTCGGACAAAAAGAAGTAGCGCGTACCGCCGCATTGCAGGGAATATCAGCGGAACCGTTGCAAAAACTCGCGAAGCACTATTACGATGAGGCAATAGAGCGGCGGATACAGTTCTCGGAACGGTATGAAAGAAATATCCTGAAAATATTCCACTATTATCAGAAAAAGGGAAATATAGAACTGCTCGCAACCGCGGGAACCCACGCATTTCTACCCTTATACATGTCGAAAGCCGAAGCCATTCAAGCCCAGATTGAGACTGCAATCAGCGTGCTTAGGTTCCATTTTGGAAAATACCCGTTGGGTTTTTACTTGCCTGAACTCGGCTGGGCCCCGGGGGTAGATGCGTTTATAAGGGCGTACAACTTTGGATATACGATTTGTGATACCCACGCCTTTATTTTAGGAAACCCTGCCGCATCAAAAGGCTCGTTCTATCCGGTTAAAACCCCGGCCGGCGTTTTTATTATGGCGCGGGATTTTTATGCGGTGCGGGATATTACGGGAGAAGAAGGTTTTCCGTGCGCAAAAGAGTACCGCGATAACCGGAAAGACGCGGGTTTTGATCTGCCCCGCGAAGCGCTTGCGTCTTTTATTGGGAAATCGTCCTGCCGTTCGGCAACCGGATACAAGTACTGGGCGCGGGACAAAACGCCCTATGATCGTGAAAAAGCTCTAAAAACGGCAAAGCTTCACGCGCGGGAATTTTTGAATAAACAGACCGCCCGGCTGCAAGAGGCTTCAACGTACATGGAAGAGACGCCGCTTTGCCTGTGCGCCATTGATGCGGATGCGCTTGGGCGCTGCTGGTACGAAGGCCCCCTATTTCTGGAAACGTTGTTTAGAGAGGCGGTTCATTCCGGCGTTCACTGCGTAAGTCCGGGCGAATACTTGTACGATCAGGATGGTTCGCGGCTTGAAACCGTGATCCCTTCATTTTCTTCTTCCGGCGCCGGCGGATACGCGGAAACATGGATCGACTCATCCAACGACTGGATATACCGGCATATTGAACATGCCATTGAACGCATGACCGAACTTGCGGAGCGGTTCCCCAATGAGTCGGGTATAAAGGAACGCGCCTTGAACCAAGCGGCGCGGGAACTGCTGCTCGCGCAGGATTCCTATTTGCCGAAACGGCTTTATTATCAGGAAAATACGGACTACAACACGAATGAGATCGAGAACGATTTGCGAAATTTTACCACTATTTATGAATCGCTCGGTTCGAGCCATATCAGCACCGAGTGGCTCACCAAACTGGAGCGTTTCCATCATATTTTTCCCCATATCAATTACCGTATTTTCAAGAAAAAAAGGTGATGCCGCATAATGGAAAACGGATTTTCTTGTTTGTTATCTCACTTTTTCTATGACGATACCGGTTTTTTCTCAAGGATCGGTTTTCTTGAAAGAAAAAATTTTTTTGCTCCGCTTGCTCCGCTTGATCCGCTTGTAACCGGTTTGGAATACGATTCACGCGCCATAAAAAAGGGTAATTTGTATTTTGCGCTTCCCGGGCAGCGGACAGACGGGCACCGGTTCATACCGCAGGCCGTTGAACGCGGGGCCGCGGTTATTGTGCATCAATACGATATGGATAGGTACGCGGAGGGCGTTGTCTATATAAAAGTAAAAGATTCGCGCTTTGCCATGAGCGGCATAGCCGATGCCTTTTACGGGTCCCCTTCAAAAAGGCTCGCCGTCATTGGAGTAACGGGAACCGAGGGCAAGTCCACTACGGTGTACCTCATCTGGCAGATGTTGCGTTTGTGCGGCAGGAAGGCGGGCTTTATTTCCACCGTGCAGTACTGTATTGCGGGCCGCGCGGAGCGGAATCCCGATCACCAAACCACACCCGAAGCAACCGTTATCCATAAGCGGCTTGCCGAAATGCTCAACAACGGGCTTACAGTTGCCGTTTTGGAAGCGAGTTCTCACGGGCTTTCCCCGAAAACCAACCGGTTAGGAGATGTTGCCTTTGATGTGGGCATTATGTCCAATGTTACGCACGAACACTTGGAATTTCACGGTACATGGGAACGGTACCGCGATGATAAGGCGCGCCTGTTTCGCGCGTTGGATACGGCTCCTCGCCGCGGGGTTCCCGATGTTGACGCGGTCCCCGTGTTCGGAATCGTCAATGGCGATGACAAAAGCGCGCTTTATTTTGCATCCGTTACCCAAAAACCGGTCTTTTCGTATGCGGAATGTACAGATGCCGCGGATGTACGGCTATTGCGGATAGAAAGTACCGCGGGCGGCAGCGAGTACGATGTTTTAGATAAAAAGACAAACCGCAGTATTCATATTAAAGACAATCTGCCGGGCGCGTTCAATGCCAAAAACGTCATGGCAAGCCTTTTGTGCGTGTCGAATCTGCTTTCCATGCCTATTGCCGAACTCGCGCGGTTGGTTCCCGAGCTCAAGCCCGTGCGCGGGCGCATGACCGCGGTGCAAAAAGGGCAGCCGTTTGAGGTGCTTGTGGATTACGCGCATACGCCGTCATCTTTTGAGACGATTTTTCCGCCTTTACGAATGCGTCTTGACAAAACGGGAGCGCGCCTCATCAGCGTTTTCGGTTCCGCCGGCGATCGCGATACCCAAAAACGCCCCGAACAGGGGGGCATAGCCGCGCGGTACTCGGATATTATCGTGCTTACCGACGAAGACCCCCGCAGCGAAGATCCCATGACGATACTTGAAGATATGGCCGCAGGCGTCTATACGGCCGCGGAGAGTAACGCAAAGGGATCGTGCCGTAACGCAGGAGCGATGGGAAGAGACCTTTTCCTCATTCCGGATCGTCCGTCTGCAATTAGGAAGGCTTTCTCGCTCGCAAGAGACGGGGATATGGTGCTGCTTTTGGGCAAGGGGCATGAGAACTCGATCATATACGCGCACGAGACGCGGCCTTTTGATGAGATAACGGAAGCGGAAAATGCCCTGAAAGAAGCCGGCTATGATGGTTGACGCAACGGACATGAAAATATTTTTCTAAGTTTTTCTAACATAGTTCGGAAGACTATTGATAAAATAAAGAAGCGTATATGATATTAAGGCGAGGCAATATGGTATCCGGCAAATCAAGCCCGCGGTTTCCCGATTACCGCCTGCGGCCGTTCCGTAATAAAGCAGCCCGTCTATGACGCCTCCGCAGAACCGGTTGATTTCGCCGCAGAATCAGTTGATTTCGTCACAGAATCAGTTGATTTCGCGATAGAATCAGTTGATTTCGTCACAGAATCAGTTGATTCCGTCAATAGAACCGGTTGATTTTGCCGCAGAATCAGTTGATTTCGCGGCAGAATCAGTTGATTTCGCGGCAGAATCAGTTGATTTCGCGGCAGAATCAGTTGATTCCGTCACAGAATCAGTTGATTCCGTCACAGAATCAGTTGATTCCGTCACAGAATCAGTTGATTTCGCGATAGAATCAGTTGATTCCGTCACAGAATCAGTTGATTTCGCGGCAGAATCAGTTGATTTTGTCATAGAACCGGATCGCCAAAGAACGGCCGATTCCGGGGAAAACAACCTTTACTATATTTGAATATATTTGAATACGTTTGAATATACGGATGGTTTAATG
>JAITAN010000045.1 GCA_031284105.1 Treponema sp.
GCTCTACGCCTATGAGGTCTGACCTGCCGTACCGTTGCACAAGGGAATTATCCCCGAGGTCTGACCTGATAGCCCGTTTTGCCGGCCGCCTGCAAAGCCGTGCGGGAGCGTTGCCCACACTTTCCTGCTCTACGCCTATGAGGTCTGACCTGATAGTCCGGTTTGCCGGCCGCCTGCAAAGCCGTGCGGGAGCGTCGCCCACATTCTCCTGCTCTACGCCTATGAGGTCTGACCTGCCGTACCGTCCCGCAACCGATTATAAAACGTTCTCAATATGCCGTTATGTATTGACATAATATATAGCAATTCGGATACACACAAAAAGCGCCGTATATATGAGAGGCGTTATAATAGTATGGAAACCAATATCATTACACACGCGGCGCAAAACCTGTTCGGGCTTTCGTACCTTTTTCCTTATCAGCGGCTTGTTATTTCCAATATACTTGAAGCCGCGCGCGCGGCCGGCGTCCCTCTCGCGGGAGAATCGCCGGACAACAGCGCACCGGAAGACGGCTGCGGCGACCGCATCTGCTACGGACTTCAGATCGTCATCCTGCCGACCGGAGCCGGTAAATCTCTATGTTTCCAGCTTCCAAGCCTGCTCCTGTCCGGCGCAACCTTAGTTGTCTATCCGCTTCTTTCTCTTATGGCGGATCAAGAGCGGAGGCTTCGGGAAAAAGGTTTCGTACCGGTTCCGCTTCGAGGCGGACAGAGCCGGGAAGAACGGGCCGCGATCTGGGAAAAAATAAAAAGCGGCGAATCGCGGTTCATCATTGCAAACCCCGAAACGCTCATAACGCCGCATGTGCTGGAAAAACTGCCCGAACTGGGCATCGTTCATGTGGTAATTGATGAGGCGCATTGCGTAAGCGAATGGGGGGAACGTTTTAGACCGGATTATCTCAGAATAGGCGAGGTCATACACGCCTTGAAGCATGACGGACTTCCCCTTGTAACCGCGTTTACCGCAACGGCATCAACGCCCATTCTGGAGAGCATAGACCGGTATATCTTCGGCAGCGCCGCACGCGCACATCGCATCATCGGCAATCCGGATAGGAGCAACATCATGTACGCGGCGCAAGGATGCGTTCTGCGAGATACGGCGGTGCGCGACCTCATCAGAACACACAAACGCCCCGCCATTGTATTCTGCTCTTCGAGAAATGGTACGGAAAAACTCGCCCGCTACCTCATAAACGAGTTGCATGATAATGAAATTAAGTTTTACCACGCGGGCTTGAACCGTGAAGAAAAAACCGCTGTTGAGAACTGGTACCTGCGAAACCCCAACGGCGTCCTTGTCGCAACCTGCGCCTTCGGCATGGGCGTAGACAAGGCCGATATACGCACCGCTATTCACCGCGATATTCCGCCTTCGGTCGAAGCGTATATGCAAGAGTCGGGCAGAGCGGGCAGGGATGGACTTCCTTCAAAAGCAATCATCCTCTGGGGACCGGAAGATGAAGTCGGCATTACAAGGGCAAAGACGGAAAGCGATAAACGGCGTATGCTGAATCTGATAGACTACGCGAAGTCCGGCTGCTCATGCCGGCGTGAAACCCTTCTTAACCTGATGGACTACAAAGGCGAACTATCGGCGCCGGAAACGGACTGCTGCGATGTATGCGCAAAGACCGCATCAAGCGCCGTGCGAGAGCGGATCATTCTTGATTTTTTCAAAACGTACGGCCGCGCCTACACTATTAACGAAGCCGCCCATATCATACGCGCCGTAGACATATACGGCTGGACCGAAGACGACATAAAAAAAGCCATCCATGCGCTTATTGAATACAAAAAACTTAGGGTAATAACAAACATATTTTGGAAAAATAAGATTACGTTGACAAAAACTCCTCCAACGTCTTAAATAGTCCCCTTATGTCGAGCGGTTTGCTCACATGCCCATTCATACCCGCTTCCTGCATCTTGCGTACATCCTCTTGAATAACATCGGCGGTCATGGCAATAATGGGCAGGGGAGCGGCATCCGTACGTTCCATTGAGCGAATCTTTTTTGTCGCGGTACAGCCGTCCATCACCGGCATTTGTATATCCATAAGAATAACGTCATAATACCTTTCCGCGGATTTCTCAAAACAGGCAACCGCTTCCTTTCCATTAGCCGCCATATCCATATCAAGCCCCGTATCTTCGAGGATTTCCTTGAGGATTTCACGATTTATGTCAATATCGTCAACAATAAGGCAGCGCTTGCCGGAAAAATTCGGTATGCCGCCGGATTCATCGGCTTCCATTTTTTTAACCAGTTTTTTATCCGTAGCCGGACAGCGTATACTGAACGAGAAACAACTCCCCTCGCCAAATGCGCTTTTTAGGTTAATCGTACCGCCCATCATCTCAACTATGTTCTTTGAAATAACAAGCCCAAGCCCTGTGCCGCCGTAGGAACGTACTATACTGCCGTCCGCCTGCTCAAAAGGCTGAAAGAGTTTCGCCGCTTGTTCTTCACTGATACCGATCCCCTCATCAATCACCTCAAAATGATAGGCGCTTATCCCTTCTTCAATGGCATCATACATATCGCCGGTAAGCTCTTTGACAACAAGACGGATCTCGCCTTCAACAGGAGAGAATTTAATCGCATTGGATAGGAGATTGATAAGCACTTGGTTAAGTCTAAGAGAATCCGCAAACAGACAGTCGTTATGGATTTCCTCTATTTCAAGCCGTATAGATATCTGCCGTTCTTTTGCACGGGATTGCATCATCGAAACAACGAAACTGAGGTCTTCCGTGAGGGAGAACTCGACCGGTTCAAGGGAAAGTTTATCGGCTTCGATCTTCGAGAAATCAAGAATATCGTTGATAATGCCCAAGAGGTGTTCCGAAGAATTATCTATCTGTTCGAGGCACGTCCGTATCTTTTCCACATCGTCTGTTCTGATTGCTATTTGCGCCATGCCCATGATGGCATTCAGCGGCGTACGGATTTCGTGGCTCATGCGGGAGAGAAAGTCGCCCTTCGCCTTGCTTGCCGCTTCCGCTTCCAGCCTCGCCTTGGTGCTCCCCGTTATATCGGTCAGGAGAAGCATCACGCACAGAGAGTCCGTAGCATGATTCGTCTCCGGATGCTGCTGGTTGCCGCTCCGTTTTAACGTCATGGCGTACATATACTCTTGTAAGACGATATCGGCCGTATAGATCATAGAATTATCCGCATCGGGCATAAAAAATGGAGAGAAAAGAGCGTTGACTTGCGCCATTCCTTCTTCTTTCTCTTCCCATTTTGTTACGGCCACTCTTGCCAAAATTTTGGTAAGGAACCGGGTATCGCTTGCATCAAACCCGTGCCGTTTGGTAAATTCGTTCATTGCCTGGTTGCGGTACACAAGATTGCGCGACATATCGAACAGAGCGATAGCGTCAGGAACCGCGTTGAACTGATCGCAGATGATATCCATAGCGTTATTTAACCCTTTGAGGATACGAAAATAGTTACCCCGAAGCGACAACGTATTCGCCCGCGCAAGCAAATTCCCCTCACGCGCCGATGCGGTTACATACTCAATGTTGTTGACAACCTCCTGAAGCGCTTCAGACATGCTCAGAAAAGCCATGGCCAGTTTGCCGATTTCGTTCTGCTGCTTGATGATGGTATGCGGCAAATTTTTGATGAACTGCCCTTTTTTGAACAAATGTTCTTCCGCGTTCTCAATGCTGTTGAAGGATTTCACCATCTGATTGATGGGTTTGCTTATGGAATAGGCGTTGAAAATGGTTGCGATAACGATAAGAGCAATGATAATAAGACCAATGCCAAGTCCTATCGCAAGCGAACGGTACACCGGAGCGGTGATGATTTCCGCGGGGATTCCCACCATAAGCATCCACGGCATATCCGTTTGTCCTATGGTAAACGGCATCGCGATAAAGAACATATTTTTCTTTAATTCAGGAACATAGTTGATAAAAGAAAAATCTCCTCCCTTTTCTACGGCCCGTATCAACATTTCAAGATTATCGCCCGCCACACTCCGCTCGGTCTGCGACATCTCCTTCCCAATGCGGGACGAATCAAAATGACCGCAGATAATGCCGCCGTTTGAATACACCGCGGACACACTGCCTTCGTAGGGTTTTATGTTCATAACTTTTGACTGTATAACCGGCGCTTCTATATCAAAACCCACGACCCCAATGGTAACGCCGTCTTTTTTTATCGGGGCAGATACATCGACGAGTAGTTTCTCCGTGTCTTCAATCATCCAATACGTTGGATCCATAATAGCCTCTTTACCTGTCTTAAAAGGTACAAGATAGAAATCACCCCTCCCTTCCCGCTCGTACTCTACGCTTGTTTTCAGCTTAATTTCGCCGTCGATATTCAGCCACCACGGCACATATCGCCCGTCTTCGCTCGCGCCCTCCGTGCCCGCGAACTGCCTGTCAAGACCGTCAAGCGCACTCGGTTCCCAAATGCTCCATGCGCCAACTATTTCCGGATTCGCCACAAGCATTTGATTGAGGAGCAAATTAAAAAAGGAACGGCGTCTGAGAACGGGTATATCTTCATACCGTTCCATAATTTGAGATAAGGTTCTTACCGCATCCAAATATGATTCAAGCCAAATCTGGATCTCCCTCCCTTCTTTTTGAGCCAGCAAATGTATTTCGCGATTTATCAGCGTCTGAATTTGGGTTTTCGATAACTGGACGAAGACAGCAGTCAAAAGCAGCACGCCGATCAGGAGAATACTAATATTAACAAGGATTAATTTTTTTCCGATATTCATTCAGTAGTTCCGATTTCATTCAATATGTCATAATAAAATTACAAGCCGTACGCGGCGGCATACCGCCGGCACTTTCAATCTACCAGTAAAGCCAGGCACGCCTCTATCCACTCATAAGATTCCTGCGGATATACCGCTCTAATAGATAGAAATTCAAACAAACTTTCCCTGGGCCGATTCAAAAAATAGTAAACCTGTCCCAAATAATAACGTGAGCGTGCATCGGTCCGCTCACTTCTCGGCAAAGAGAGAAACGCAAGCAACTGATCCCTCGCTTCACCCCACATCTTCAGGGCAAACACACCTTGGATAATGGAGCGGAAGGTATATTCTTCTCCGCTTACCGGCGATTCCATATCTTCTTTAAACGCATGGGGCTTCCGTGCGGGCTGCGGTTTCTCCATTTTCTTTATATCGGCGATTGAGCGTGCAGCCTCGGCGCTCAAAGCAACCGGCGGCTTTGCCGGCTGTGATTCCAGCCGCCCTATGTCGCCTGAAGTAATATGTGAAAGCGACATGAGGGGCAGCGGCATGGGGCGTAAGTTGTGTACAATTCCGCCAGAATCCGGATCAGAAAACGGCACAAGTACCGGCTCCGTAGTCGCATTATCTCCCGGTTTAATTTCAGCGGTACCCTGAGACAGCGACTCATGAAAAATAACGGCGTAGTAATAGGGAACGCCCGGTAACGGATAATCCGTAAACGGAGACCGGACATCTGACTGAACGATGACCGCATTCACAATGTTTGACATTTGATGCAACGGTTCAATACTACGGTACAGTACCGGCGTTCCGCCCTGGGCCATAAACGTGATAACGACTCCGCTGCCGTTGACCGAAGCATTCAAAGAAAATGGTCCGCTTATCAAAGGAGACGGCGTGAGGGGCGAGGCCACCTCCTGTACGGTCTGATGACGAGGTCCCTGAATGTAAACTTCAAGATAGTTACGCCGATTGAACCTGTCCAAAAAATACGGTACGCCTGATGCATCGCTTGCCACAATATAATAGTAACGCACCGGCTGATTAGCTATTTCATCAATATAATTTTGTACCCCATATGGCACGGTTGCGGACTGTACGCCGGGGCTTGCCTGTTGCAATTTAAGACGCGCAATGTCGATAGGCGCATCCGAACCGAAAACCGTTACCGGTCCGGTGGCGGTAGGCGCATCTGTCCATAGTATATGTATACGGTTGTTTTGATGGTTTGCCGTGATATTGGATACAATGGGCGCAACGCTTTCTTCTTGTGAAAAGAGCGCAAAAGGCATCAAGACAAGATACACAAAAGAATTTTTTTTTATACCATTAACAACAACGTTTTTAATGAATGGCAGTCGCGTACGTATACACGCGGTCCGCTCAAAAAGAGTACTCAAAAAAGAACGGCATCCTGTTTGTTTCCTTATAAAGGAAAATATGTTACTTATAATTCCTTTCATGTTCGATACGCTTACCGCTAAAGCCGGTGACGCCCTCCGGTTCATTTCCGGTAAAGCGGCGCCATCACCGAAAAGAACAGTGATGATGTAGTTTACGCTATTAAGATAGCACTTTTGGAGGCGGATGTCAACCTTAAAGACACTTGGAGGTTCGGCGCTGTTTGACGGATAGCGCGTAGGCACGGCAGCGCCGCTTTTGATAATAACACAAAAAGAGGGGGCGGGGATTTTTTATTAACCGGAACTCCATAATCATTTAAAGGCTATACGGCAAAAAGTCCCCTTTTAGATCAAGATAGATGGCATCGTTTATACCGATAAACCGCTGAAAAGAATACATATAAGGAAAAAAATGAACATATAAATCAACCGTATATATAAATACGCTCGCCGTTTCGGCGCTACAATAATGAGCCGTTTTTTCGTAACCCGAAGTAATTCATTAAGCGCCTTTTTACGTTCCCTGATGTGTTCCAAAGCATAGGTGCAAACTACCTATCAAACATATGATGCCCTACCGCTGCGGTTTATAGATTTCATTATATCTATATAAAATCTGGTAATTTACTCTGTCAACATAGAGACGGCATATTTTCACCATCCGGTTGAACCAAAGCCGCACTCACCGCGCCTTGTCTTCGATAAACGGCATGTTTCCTCAAGTGTTACCCGTGTTACAGGCGCAAACACGAGTTGGGCTATGCGGTCGCCATTATTGATGGTAACCGGCTCCTGTCCGAGGTTGACTAGAATAACGCACACCTCCCCGCGATAGTCAGAATCTATGGTACCGGGAGCGTTCAGCACGGTTACACCCCGTTGATACGCCAATCCGGAACGCGGACGCACTTGCGCTTCGTAGCCTTCCGGTATTTCCAGAGCGAGTGCGGTTGGAATCCGCACTCGCTCCAACGGCTTTATGATAACCGGTTTTTCCAGAAACGCCCGAATATCCATACCCGCGGCTCCGAGCGTCTCATATCGCGGCAACACCATATCACTCGCTATTTCGGGAGAAGTTTTACATACTTTAACAACAGGAACGGGTAATGCCATAGTAGGTTATGAAAACATACCTTATTAGTACCGAAATAGAAACCTTGCCATCTTTTTCTAGAACCTTCTTGGAGGTCTCTCCCCCCTCGGTCTGTCGTGGGGCGATCTTCCGCTGGAGTATCCGCTGGAAGCAGACGGCTTTTTTTCACCGTTAGGATCAATAGCATCTATATAGGAAAGGTTGATATGCCCCATTTTATCGATTTCCAGAAGCTTCACCGGAATTTCCTGATTTACATGCAGCACATCCGCAACTGATGCTACATGCTCACGGGAAAGTTTGGAAATGTGTACCAAGCCTTCCTTGCCGGGCAGAATTTCCACAAAAGCGCCGAAGTCCTTGATGTGCCGGACAACACCGTTGTAGATGCGTCCCACTTCCGGCTCCGCGACAATACCGGTAACCGCGAGTTTCGCTTCATCCGCATCTTTCGAGTCTTTTCCATATATCGTAACCGTACCATCGTTTTCCGTATTAATGGTAACGTGGTACTGCTCGCAGAGCGCTTTAATATTCTTGCCGCCGGGTCCAATGAGCGCGCCGATCTTATCGACTTCTATCTTCATGGTAACGATCTTGGGTGCAAACTCGCTTATACCGGCAGCCGGCTTATTGATGGTCCGGTTCATTATAGAAAGAATGTGGAGTCTGCCGCGCTTCGCTTGTTCAAGGGCTTTCCTCATGATCTCAATTTTAAGCCCCGCGATCTTGATATCCATCTGGAATCCGGTGATACCGTCTTCGGTACCGGCGACCTTAAAATCCATATCGCCGAGGTGGTCTTCCTCACCCAGAATGTCTGAAAGCACCGCGTACTGCTCGCCATCCGTGATGAGTCCCATCGCAATGCCAGCAACCGGCTTTTTCAAAGGCACGCCCGCATTGAGCAGGGATAAGGTTCCACTACACACGGTTGCCATTGATGAAGAACCGTTGGATTCCATAGTTTCCGAGACCACTCGTATCGTATATGGAAACACTTCCTTACCGGGAAACATGGCTTCCAGGGATCGGCGGGCAAGGTTGCCATGACCGATTTCGCGGCGTCCGGTACCGAGTCGTCCGACTTCACCTACAGAATAGGGCGGAAAATTGTAGTGCAGAATAAAATGTTCGCGTTTATCGCCGTCAATGTCATCGTAAACCTGTTCATCCATAACGGTACCCAGTGTGGTAACAGCAAGGGATTGGGTTTCGCCGCGAGTAAAGAGCGCGGAACCGTGGGTGCGCGGTAAAACATTGATTTCACAGGCGATATCCCTAATGGTTTCAAGATCGCGTCCATCAATGCGCTTGCCATGCTCGAGAATCGAGGAACGGAGTATCTCGTACTGCAAGTCCTCAAATAGCGCGTCAAAAAGTTTCGACTGCGTCTCATCGCCAAGCTGTTCCGCATATTGAGTTTTAATGTCGGTTTTTACCTGACGGATAGCCGACCGCCGCGTCTGTTTGTTGTCTTGAAAGCAGGCTTCCTGTAATTTGGGAAACGCTGCAACGCGGATAGCGGACGCATTCTGAAGCTCGTCATTACTCTCGGTGAGCGGGATCTTCTCCTTTCCGGCAAGAGAACGCAATTTTTCCTGCAATTCACAGAATTCGATGATGACTTTATGCGCCTTTTCAAGCGCTTCTATCAGCGTCTCTTCGCTTACCTCTTTCGCACCGCCTTCCACCATAGTGATGCCGTCTTTAGTTCCGGCAACCACGATCTCAAGTGTAGACCGCTCAATTTCACTGTACGTAGGATTCACGATAAGCTCGCCGTTTACCTGACATACCCGTACGCCCGCGATGGGTCCGTTAAACGGTATGTCGGAAATGTAAACCGCCGCGGAAGATGCAATAATGGCAAGCATGTCCGGGGGATTGATTTGATCGGTCGAGAGCGTTGTCGGTACAATCTGGATTTCCCGTCCGAAACGTTTCTCAAAAAGCGGACGCATGGGGCGGTCGATGAGGCGGGATACAAGAATTTCTTTATCTTTCGGGCGCCCTTCCCTTTTAATAAAACCGCCCGGAATTTTCCCCGCCGCATAGTATTTTTCATTATAATCAACCGTTACCGGCACATAATCAAGTCCGGTAACCGCATCTTCCGAACAGCATACCGTGGCAATAACTGCGGATCCTTCATACTGGGCAAAAACAGCGCCGTTTGCCTGTTTTGCGATTCTACCGGTCTCCAGCGTCAGCTCCTTACCGGCAATTTGCATAGATATTTTTTGCATACAGTATTACTTTCTGAGACCCAAATCTTTCAGAATTGAGCGGTACTTTTCAAGATCCGTGCGCTGAACATACTTGAGCAGACGGCGGCGCTTACTAACCAGAATCGACATCGCCCTTTGACTGGACTTATCTTTCTTGAATAACTTGCGGTGTTCCGTAAGCTGATTAATGCGCTCGGTCAAAATCGCAACCTGGACTTCCGAATCACCGGTATCTCTTTCGTTCTTACCGTACTTTGTGATGATGGAAGTTACTTCTTCTTTGTTTAATGCCATAAATAAAAACTCCTCTATTTATCTTTATATATAATACTGCAATTTTCAAAAAAGTCAAGGGAACATAAGGAAACATAGGCAAACCGGTTTGTTAGATCAGAATGGCTGGACGTTATGATGCGGCATTTCCTTCCCAGAAATGCCGGGCATTTCCCTTCCCAGAAATGCCGCCGCCTTTGCCCAGTCTCCCGCGATCATCGCCGCTCGTATACCGCTTGAGCTGATCCGCTCCCCACCGGATATAAGCGGCCCCACAATCTCACACCCTATGCCACGCTTCGTGGTTATGCTTTTTAATGACTGCGCGTCCGTATCAAGACAATAGCCGCACCGGAAGTTGTTTCCCACAACGAGAAACCGAAGGTTCCCTTTATAAATGAGTAATTCGATAAACTCACACCCTTTCAAATGCCTAAACTCCTCGGAAAAATCAATGAGGATCGTTCTTTGAACGCCCATACATTCAAAAATACGGAGTTTTTCATCTAAAGTGATTATATCCCCGGCGTAGGTCCGCGGCGCAAGCACTTGTTTTGGATTTTTCCGAAAAGTAACAACCACCGGACAAAAATCGCGCTCCGTAACCTTTCGTATGAGAGCTTGGTGACCGAGGTGAACTCCGTCAAATACGCCGATTGTCATGGCGGAAGGAGGATATTCCGCAGCATTGGTTATAACATCGTTCCAGTTAAGCGTCTGCATACACGTATCCGTATTTCCATATTTCCCTCTTTTTTTCTACAAATGCGATAAATTGTTCTTTACTTTCGCTGAACACGCCGAACATTCCATCCGCGAAATTCGTTGCGCGCATAATTGGCGCAAAGAGCGGCGCAAGGGCTTTACCATGTACTATTGCTTGCGCGGTTTGTTCATCAACCATACAATACGGCAGATTCAGCAGCGTAAACATTTCTTTGTCTACCGGACGGATCAGCGATTCGATCCGTATAGTTTCTTCTATATTATTTATATCATGCATACTCTGATAGACATTAAACAGATCATCTTCGGTAATCGCGTCCGCTAAACAAAAGCCCGCTATCTGCGTACGGTTAAGGGACACGAGATGCGCGCGGGAACCGGCCGCTAGGGCAATGTCGCGGGCAAGAGATCGGATGTACGTACCTTTGGAGCAATGCACGCGGATTTTTGCGAAAGGCGATTCGTAGGACACAAGTTCCAAGCCGTAAATCACGATGGGGCGCTTTTGCAACGTAACGGTTTCACCCCCGCGTACAAGATCGGAAGCGCGTTTGCCTCCAACGTGGATGGCCGAATACACGGGCGGTTCCTGCATAATAGCGCCCCGGAATTGTGAAAGTACAGACGTAAGCGCCTTAACAGAAGGAAGCGGCGCCTCCGCAATCACGGCGCCTTCAAGATCAAGGGTATCGGTTTCCTCACCGAATTTGATAACTCCCTCGTACCGCTTGTCACAATCCGCAAAAAGAGGGGCAAGTTTCAATGCCCTGCCGGTAAGTACGAGCAATAATCCGGAAGCGAACTTGTCAAGCGTACCGGTATGACCGGCTTTATCGGTTAACAGAGCTTTTTTTACCGCGCTCAGCGCGCCGAATGAGGTAACGCCATTTTTTTTATGGTAAAGTAAATAACCGGAAATGCCAGAATTATACATTGGGCGACGATTCTATGAAAATGTCCTACGTCCGGTGGGATTTGAACCCGCTACATTCTACCCGAAAAACCAACGTAGCTTTGTTCTATTCGGGACATCGACATTTGCTACGAGGTTAGTATACAAGAGTTTTTGAAATAGTCAAGGGGTCGCGATGCCCCATAAAAAAGCTAACTCTAAAAAGGATATGCCTCAAAATAAAACTGTAACCCAAATAAACTCCTCCGGGGGAGGGACCGGAAGATATTATGAGGTTACCACTCATCATGAAAAAGACCTTAACCGGGCAACCTGCTCCCCGGTACCGGGCGGCAGGCAAAAAAGAAAAACTCCTATGCTCAACGAGTTTATCAGACAAACCGAGTATAACCGTAAATATGCCCGCATCTATTGACTCTCCCGGGAAAGGAGGTATTTCTCACTGTGGACGGCAGACCGGTGAAACTCAAAGCGGGAACCGCCAAACGGTGGGAGGAGGCAGGAAGAAAGCCGGTCTACGACTCTGACGTGATTGCATCTCTGCGGAACATCCGGGCATTCTTCCGGTACCTCCTCATGCGGGAGTAGGTGTCCTTTTTCGAGAATATCCGTCCTTCCAGATAACCGGGGACACTGCGGATAAGCTCCTTCGGGTAAGTCC
>JAITAN010000109.1 GCA_031284105.1 Treponema sp.
GCTTCCTACATAACAGCCTCTTGTCCGGAATTCCCCTCCCCATAACGGCTCCTTCACTTCAGGGCATCTTTCATATATTTTTCCCGCCGTTATGCTCTTTATCGTTCGTACCATCCGCTCGGGGCCGTATGTCGGCTCCGACGGTACCGGAATATGCACCCGGTCTCTTTCCGTCCCGCTCTCTAAAAATTGTATCTCATATCTTGCCTCTATCCCAAGACATATATCCCGTAGTTCCTTACCGCCATCTTCCGTTATTACCGCTCTTCGGTACGTTGCCGGGCATACTATATGATACGTCGGCGTACTTACATTATGTTCTTTGCGGATGATTTCGCCCATCCTTCCATTCTATTCTTACTTTCAGCCGCGGGGGTATTAAACCGTATAGGCTTCGCCTAATAAAAAAATTGTGTATATTTTCCTTTCATGCAGCGTATACTGAAAGCAAAGGAGTATTGTATGGGAACTTTTAAGGAAGAAATCACGCCGGCCAACGCCCGTGATATAGGCAATGCCGGAGAGGGCGTTATTCGGGGCGCGGAAATCCGCAGCCTTACGCCGGACGCCCTGGTGGACGCCGGCGTGTGGACATTGGTTATCAACGAGGGGATCCGGCAAAAGCTGGGGCTTGCCATTTGGGAAACGGTGCAATCCGGTCTTGCGGACGGCTCCCCCTCGCTCCAGCTCGTAGGGCTTACGCTACCCCCTCTGCGAGGGTCAGACCCCTGCAACGCCCCGCAGCACAACCCGCCATCCTTGGCGGGTTGTGCTGTTGGAGTTTGCTCCGCAAACTCCACTCCTTCCGGCTTTGCCGGAGGGAATGGTTGAAGTTACATGTACGGCTTCGGTCAAGACTATACCCGTGAGGATGTACCTCTATACGCTAGAACCTGTTCCGAAGCTAACCCGAACCAACTCGCGTTTTGGAACAGGTTCTAGTGTAAAAAACATAGTTATCTTCTCGCCCGTACAATATCGAGCAATTCGTTCAGTTTATCGCCCAATAAGGCGCGAAACCCGCAGAATCCATCCGGGCCAACGTACATTGCCGGTTGTAGCCGTCTACAGCCGCCGTTACAGAACGTCCGGTAAGGGCAGTTTCCGCAAATCGCCGGCAACATTGTACGGTTTTTGTGAAAGGTCCCTGACATTGAGCGGTTAAAGGCTTGACGCATTGTTATCTCTTTTAGATTTCCTATCTTATATTCATCCAAAACGTAAAAATCACATGGGAAAGCACTGCCGTCCGCCTCGACAACAAACTGCGGATGGCACTGCCCGTTAATGCCGCAGGCAACCGCCCGTCCCGATACAAGCAGGTCCATCAAATCATCGAATAATTTGACGCTGAAAAAGTTGTTTTTTAGTATTTGCTCTTTCCAGAACGCAAAAAGCGCCGTATAAAAACGGTGGAATCTCCGGGGCGTCAGCCCCCATACGCTTTTTTTGCATGAGTTCAAACCATCTAAACATGGAATAAACTGAATATAACGAATATTTTCTTTCAGCACAAAGTCCCACATTTTTTGCGGATACCGGGCAGTTTCGTTTGTTAAGACGGTAAGGACATTATAATCTACGTTATGGCGTTCTAAAAGCCGCTTGCTTTGCATTACGCGGGAAAAAGTACCCAATTGATTGCCATCAAGACGATTGGAATCATGCGCGGTTGCATTGCCGTCCAGCGACAGCCCGACAAGGAAATTATTGGTTTTCAAAAAAACGCACCATTCATCGTTAAGCGTTAAACCGTTGGTTTGTATAGCGTAAAAAACGCGCATCTTTTGAGGCTTTGCTTTTACTTGAGAAACAAAAAACTCAAAGAAAGGAAGTCCCGCCAATGTAGGCTCCCCACCCTGGAACGCAAAGGTAATTTTGTCCCCATCGGATAAATCCAGATAGATATTTTCAATTATCGCCAGAGCCGTATCGTGAGTCATTATACCGTAATTCGCCACACCGCGCATTTTGCTCACATCGGCGTAAAAGCAGTAACGGCAGCGCATATTACACAAGGAAGAAGCGGGTTTTATCATTACCGACAGCCGTTTCATTTTATCCCTTATAGATTTTTTGCTATATTCAAGACACAGATAAGTATGACGACGGCTTGAGCGATACAGAACAAGACATCGCACGATTTAGCGTCGAGCCTTGCGTTTAGCGCGCTTCCCACAAATCCGCCCACCGCTCCTCCCGCTATCATTACGGGCAGCATGGATAAATCGTACGTATACGTGTTTGAGACCAATACAACCGTGATGAGTTTTGAGCCTTGGGAAAACAAAATAGTGAAAAGCGAGCATTGCATGGCCATTTTTATCGTAAAACCAAATGCGAAAACGATTAACGCCACGTTGACCGGTCCGCCGCCGATACCAAGAAACGAGGAAATCAGCCCCAGTATGCTGCCTGCCGCAAACGATGGAGCTTTGCCGGCTATGCCAAGCGATGGTGCTTTATTTTTGATAATCATATAAACGATAACGACCGCGATTAATCCAATGAGAATCGCGTTTTGGGTAATTTTGACATTTCCCAACGGCGCCGAATCAACCAATATCCCAAACAGTTTCTCTCCAAAAAAACCTCCCGCGACAGCTCCCGCCGATAGGGGAACGGCGATGCCTGCCGCGGGGCGTTCCGGTACTTTACGCCGCCTGACCAACGTAATTAATGCCATTACAAACACGGTCGCCGATGACAAAACCGAAATACTTGCCACGTCCTGCCTTCCGACTAAATCCAGGACCGGTTTCATAAATATACCGCCGCCCATTCCCGTGGCCGCGCCGAAGGCTGTCGCGGCAAATGCCAATAAGAAGTACAGCATTAGTATCTATGAAGTGCGCCCGGCATTTTCAAGGTAAACCGAAAACATCTGCTTGAAATGATCCGGTACAGGCAAACTTTCCGTAAACCCCTTTACGAATTCTTTGGTAACCGTCATTTGCTCTTTCGTTTCCAACTGCGCCTTCATTCCAGAGAAAAACCCTTTTTGAGATTCCACAGGTATCATACGCTTAACGAACTGCAACTGTCTAAAAGCGCCCGGCTCAAATGAGAAACCTTCTAATCCGTCAATTACTTCCGACTTTTTCAAGTCTTCCTGCTGCTTTTTCAGCATTTCCACCGTATATTTCCCGTCCTGCGGAATGCCCATACGCTCGAATTGTTCTGCCGGCGCGTCGTTTTCTTTCATCATTGCCGCCATCGCATTTGTCAACCTGACTTCTGTTTCCGGATCGTCTATCTCGCACAACTCGCCCGGGTCTTTTTTGACGTTAAACAGTTTCGTCCCGAATTGTATCGCGTTTGAACTCAATACGGGATTTATTATTTTCATGGTACGGCAACCTTTGGTAAAGGTAAACGGCTCGGCAAGCCGTATGTCGTTTAGTTCCTTTGGCGGAAACATACCTTTCATGTGCGTGGGCATCAGGGTATATTCGTTGAGCGGCCGGTTGGATGGGTTGACCGCTCCTCTCATATACACATATTCGCCGTCGGTAATATTCACCTGGCAGCCGAAATAGCCGAATAACGCCGTCTTCCGTATCGGGTTATCCGACTCGATGACCGTCTTTAAGGGTTTCCCCTGCATAGACTGCGGTACCGCGGCACCGAAGAAATCAAGAAGCGTCGGCGCAAGATCAATAGTTTGAACCAACGCGCTTCTTCGTTCACCCTTTATCCCGATCCGCGGGTCCCATACAAAAAGCGGCGTGTTGGCTATTTCATTATAGGCGGGCATAATGGATTTCGCCCACCAGCCGTGTTCGCCAAGCAGAAACCCGTGATCCGTACATACGATAAGCATAGTATCCTTCCACATATCGTATTTGTCCATGGTATCCAACGCTTGCCCCAGATAGTAATCGCACATACTTAAAAGAGCGGCGTATTGTTTTTTTCCATGCCGAACAATATCCCCGCTTTCGTTCACCGGCGCATAAGGCGGCCAGTCAAAGTCTTTTCCGGTATAATCCGGGTCGGGGTACATATCCTTGAAACGCCGGGAAGCGAAAAAAGGCTCGTGGGGATCGAAGGTTTCGATTTGCAGGAACCAGTTATCCTCCGTATGATTTTTATCGATAAATTCCAAACCGTTCTTAAAGGTAAGCGCCTGGGGCATTTTATCTTCGGTATCCATGTATTGGCGGTTCACAACATCCTGCCGGTATATGCCGCTGCCGTGAGTTTTTATCGCCTGTTCCACCATTTTGAAATAACCGGAAAAGGGCGTGTCCGGCATTTCGGGGTTTTTCACCTGCCCTTTCCAAATATCGCCTTCCTGTCCCCGGTTGATTTCCCATGTGGTATAACGGGGGTGATAGGTAGCGCCGCCGTCTTCCCAGTAATGCGTATGATCGGAAACCAGATGCGTATAAATATCGTTGTTTTTCAATATTTCCGGTATGGAATCGTCAAAGGGTTCCAGCGGCCCCCAACTTCTATGAAGAAAATTGTACCGTCCCGTGTGCAGTTCGCGCCGGGCCGGCATACAGGGCAAACTTCCCGCATAGCAATTATCAAAGGTAACGACGTGTTCCGCCAGTCTTTGAAAATTCGGCGTCTTTGTCCAATCGCAGCCGTAAGGTTGCAGCATGGCGCGGTTCAGTGAATCATACATGACCATAATCGCTTTCATTTTTGCGCTCCCTTATCCGTTCATTTCGTTCAGCATCTGCCGTAAGGTATCCATCGTCATCTTACCCCCGCTTATTGCGATCAGGGACTGTATTTTAATGCTGGAAAACAACGCGTCCAAGTCAAGGCCGAGTTCCTCCCCGCCCTTCAAATTGCCCGACATCATCGCCAGCAACGGCGCTGCCGCGGGTTCGTCTTTAATATCCGCAAGCGTAGAGTCAATCGTATAGTTCTTTTTTTCCTTTACGGTTGAAGTTACATGGACGGTTTCGGTCAAGACTATATCCTGAGAGGATGTACCTATCATAATTTCAAAATCGCCCGATTCGACATACCAATCCGCAAGGCCCGTATGGTAATACGCAAACGCTCTTTTCGTTAAAGTAAAGGCAACCGCCTTTTCTTCGCCGGGTTTAAGTTCCACCTTTTCAAACCCTTTCAGTTCCTTGGGCGGACGCAGGACGCCGCTTTCAACATCCCTAACGTAAAGCTGCACTATTTCTTTCCCGGTAACGGTCCCGGTGTTTTTCACGGTTACGGATACCGAAAGTTCACCTGAGTCCGGCATTTCTTTTTTGTCTAAACGCAGATCGGAATACGCAAAGTCCGTGTAGGAAAGCCCGTAGCCGAAAGGAAAAAGCGGTTCTACCCCGGCCTTATCATAATAGCGGTAGCCGGTAAAGATTCCCTCCCGGTATTCAACCTTTGTTTTCTCGCCGGGAAAGTTGATATAGCAGGGAGTATCGGAAAGTTTTACCGGAAATGTCTCGGCAAGTTTTCCCGAGGGGTTTATATCGCCGAAAAGAATTCCTGCGACCGCGCTTCCCATGGCCTGACCGCCGAGATACGCCTCTAAAATACCTTTAACCGCGCCTTCCCAGGGCATTTCAACCGCGGAACCGTTACTGAGTACAACCACGGTATTTTGCTGAACCTTGGCGATTTCTTCGATTACTATAAGTTGATTTTCGGGAAGCCTCAGGTGCTTTCTGTCTTTCCCCTCCGAATCCATGCGTTCCGGCAGCCCGGCGAATACGATGCACACATCGGCCCGGGCCGCGGTTTCTTTTGCGGCGTTTATCATAGCGCCGTCAACCGTTTCGTTATCCAAAGCATAGCCCGCGGAATACCTAATTACCGCCTCACCCGCCGCTTTTTCTATTTCCTCATAGGGAATGTCGATGCGCGTTGGATTGATATGCGAACTCCCCGCGCCCTGGTATCTGGGCTGTTTTGCAAACCCGCCGATAACGGCAATGCTGCCGCTTTTTGAAAGGGGCAGTATCTTGTCTTTGTTCTTCAGAAGCACCATACTCTCGGCCGCGGCGTCTTTTGCCAAGCGGTGATGAGCCGTTTTATCGTAAACGGCGTTTTGTTTCTTGCCGTCCATTGACCGGAACACGATACGCAGGATACGCTCCGCCGCCTCGTCCAAAAGCGACTCCGAAACGGTACCGTTTTTAACGGCGTCAAGAATGGTCTGCTTCCCGATACCCGCGCTGGTCGGCATCTCCAAATCAAGCCCCGCGGCAAGACCTTTGTCGCGCTCGCTTACGGCGAACCAGTCGGAAACCACAAAACCCTCAAAACCCCATTCGTTTTTGAGTATGTCCGTCAGAAGCGTTTTGTTTTGGGAGCAGAACTCGCCGTTAATTTTGTTGTAGGCGCACATCACGGTCCATGGTTGGGCCTCAACAACCGCGCCCTCAAAACTTGCGAGGTAAATCTCCCGCAGCGTCCTCTCATCAATAACCGCATCAATGTTAAAGCGTCTGGTTTCTTGATTATTAACCGCGAAGTGCTTCAACGAAGTACCGATGCCTTGGCTTTGTACGCCTTTAATATGGCTTGCCGCCATCTGACCGGACAGATACGGGTCTTCCGAAAAATACTCGAAATTCCTGCCGCACAGGGGCGATCTTTTAATGTTCGCGCCGGGGCCAAGGATAATTTGTACATCCTCCGCCTGACATTCTTCCCCAAGCGCGACCCCTATCTTGTTAATGAGTTCCCGGTTCCATGAAGCCGCCGTTCCCGCGGCCGTGGGGAAGCAGGTTGTTTTGATGCTTTCGTTCAGCCCTAAATGATCGGCGGTACCAAGCTGCTTGCGCAGTCCGTGGGGTCCGTCGGTAAGTATCATCGCCGGTATGCCATGCTGCGGCAAGGCGGTCGTGTTCCAAAATCCATCCCCGCAGCACAAGCTTGCCTTTTCTTCCAAGGTCATTTGGGCAAGCAATGTTTTAATGTCTCTTTCCATAATAAATCTCCTTCTATAAAAATAGTCTTTGGCCTATAAATACAAGTTTATGAGCGCGATTCCCTGGGGCGGTACCGTTATCGCCAGGTAATTAGCATTTACCGTCAGTGTTTCCCTCGAAAGTTCGCTTGCCGCAAGCAGCGCCGCTTTTTGTGACGGCGACAGATATTCCGGCTTGCCGAGGGTATTCCAGGCTGCCAGCGCATTTGCGTTGGCAGCGTCGATACGCTGTATATCGGCGGCATGAACCGTAATGCCGGCGGGGATTTCAATATATAATTCCGCGGGTTCTATATCGTGCAGTAAAGAGTTGTGGTTTACAACCAGCGCCTGTAGAACATTCGTCTCCTCTTTCAGAATAGGGTACATATCTACGGTCCCATCGTTAAGCATAGGATACAATTTATTCCCGAGCTGATGCAACAGTTGAAAGGCACGATAGGGGGCTTTCGGGACGCCGTGTTGCGTCAAGAGTCCAAACCCGCCGTGAAACGCCGCCGGATGCTGCCCCTGTTCTTCAAAAATGTCGCTGAACGCCCAGAACGAGTAGCCCTGAACCAGCCCCGTATTGTCCAATACGGTCTTGGCAATAAAAGAAGCGCCGAAAGGCCCGTCGGATTCAATACCCGCCAAACTGCCCCATTCGGTGTAGTAAAGCGGTAATTCGCCCGCCTCATCACGGGCGCGCCGCGCCATCTTTGTAAGCACGCCGCGGTCAACACGCTCCCAAATATGGGACTGGTATATGCTCATCTCCTGAAAAAACGCCGCCATCTTTTCCGGGCTTGCCATGATTTGCGCCCTTTGTTCCGGATCGTTCATTTTCTCTAGCGGATTGGCGAAGGTGCCGCTGTCCTCCACGCCGTACCCTACCTCAACATCCGTGGGGTACGAATGGGTGGTGATGAAATCCAGGGGAACGCCGCCGTTTTTGCAAAAAGCGATAAATTCAGGCAGCCATGCGTTATTCGAGGTGGCCGGACCGCCGGCCTTTAAGCCGGGGTCTTGGGCTTTAAGCGCCCGGGCGGTTACTTCATATAATTTGAAGTATTCCTCTTTATCCGCGCTCCAGAACGCCGCAGGGGAATCTTTCCCGCCCAGATTCGGTTCGTTCCATACCTCGAAAAACCACGAGCGTACTTCGTCTCGCCCGTACCTTTCAAGCAAGTGTTTAACGAACTCGCCTATAAACCAGCCCCATTGCCCGTAGTCTTTTGGCGGGGTGGTGTTTGCCTTGTAGTGGAACAGCGTTTTCGCGCCGCTTGCAAGCGCCTGCGGCATAAAGCCGAGTTCCACAAAAGGTTTCATATTGATGGACAGGAGAAAGTCAAAAATCACATCAACATACGTGAAGCACAGGCGCAGAGGCGTTCCCGGAATCGGTACGGGCTGCTGAACGACGTTCATATCATCGTTGAACAGTCCGTGGAAACGGACGTACTTAAAGCCCAGTTCCCTGCGGCATCGCGTCATTTGCGACTGCCAATCGGAGCGCAGGGCGGTTGCGGCGTGGCAACTGCCGACGCACATTTCCCAATAACGGTCAAGTTCCTTTGCGGGAGCCGTTAGATCAATCTTGAATTTTTTGACCAATGATTTCATTGTATACCTCCACTTCCTTCCTGCGCCGCCAGCGCCGCTTTACGCGCTTCCAATTCCTGCTTAATCTGCGGCATACGCTTATCCAGATCGTACTTTGCGAGAATCAAAAGCATGACCACCAGAACAATGGCGGGAATCCAGCTATAGAGGCCGATAATCATATTCTTTACGGCGTCGCTTTGTACCGCGGCCATACCGTCGAACCCTACGACTCCCATCAAAATACCAATCCCGGCGGACGCAAGTCCTTGGCCTACTTTATTGCCGAACTGGGCCATTACCGAAATAAAACCATCCGTGCGTTTTCCGGTTTTCCACTCGCCATAGGTCATGCAGTCAATGAGGTAGATATTCACCATAAAAGACATCGGCAAAGCCCCCAAAGAGCCGAGCAATCCGGTAATAAGCAGAAGGGGAATATTTGTTCCGGCAAATATTTTTACTCCGTACCCTATTATACCGATTACTGCTGCCCAACGCACGATATTGATCGCTCCGATTTTGCGCAAAAGCGCGGGGAAAAAAAGCATAAAGATAGGAGCTATGAGGCCGAGCATACCCAAAATGCCGAGGGAAGACAGATCGCCTACTATATACTGGAAATAATATGTTCCCGACGTGCTGTACAGAGTAGAGATAACTTGGCACAAAAGCGAAGTAACGGCAACCATGAAAACGTATTTATTGCCGGCAAGTACACGCAAACCTTCCGTAATTTTTACGGGTTCCGGAACTTTCATTTCAGTATCATCAATTTCCTTAACCAACAGGAAGCGCCCCAGTCCGATAATCCCCATAGGCACACCGAATAAAAGAGCGATTTTTGTCCACCCGCCTTCCGTGGTCCCCATAGTCGCCATCAGGCGGGGAAGCGTCATACTTACCGCAGCGGAAAATAGCATGATTATCAGACCGTTTATGGAAAGTATTTTGGATCGCACAACCTGACTTGAAAATGCACGGGATAAATATACCGCGTCGCTTGAATTCAGCATGGTAGCGAAAACCGCGTTGGCCAGGGAATAAAATAGGAATACCCACACCGCCTTGACGGTTATACTCATGGCCACGGGCGCGGAGAACAAAAGAACCGTGCTAATCCAAAGCGGTATGATACATATTTCGTAATGGCGCACCAGCCCGAACCGTGTACGCACCTTGTTAATCAACGCGCCCGCGGCCAAATCCGTAAAACCGTCGAATATTCTTGTAGCGAGCAAAATCGTTCCGGTAAGAATCGGGGACATGCCCAGGACATTTGTACAGAAATACGTAATCTGCATCGTCAGGACGACGTTTACCGATATGCTGAGCGCCCGTGACGACCACCCGATCTGCTGAAGGAACCCTGCCTTCTCTTTTTTCTCCGTTTTTTCAACCTTTGTCATAATAATACTCCTTGTTTTCAAAAATGTCCGGTTATTCATATAGGAGGCATGAACAGCCGGACATTAAAATTTTTACTAAAACATCCACATGACCGAAACGCCGATATAATGATTGTAGGTCGCTTTACCGGCCTCCGTGCTCAACATTTTGAGGTTGCCGTTTACCGGCACATACCGGTTCGCCCCGTCATTCCATGACCGCGCGCTGTCAACAGCCTTTTTCGTGTAGGTTACGGCTTTCAGTTCGTAGAAAAGCTCCATGCGGAACGCGCCGAAACCGCCAAGGGTAAAGACGAATGTCGGCTTGATCCTCCATTCGGACTCAAGCACGTCCTGACAGATGCCGTAGGTACCAAGTAAAGACGCTTCGATGGTGGGCGTAAGTTGATAGGCCACAACCGGCTCGAAGCGGAAATAGGGCGCATTAATCATATTGTCCGGGAAAACGTCATTGCCGTAGAACTGCTGATACATAACAAGACCCGCGTTAAATTTCGGCGTAATCTGGTATTTGAAGGTTTCGCTGACCGCGCCTGCCCCGAAGCGGTCGAAATCGCCAAGGTTCCAAAAAGAGCCGTCTACTATGGCAGTTAGGTTTTTAATGCCCTTGAAGTTGAAGCCGAACATTACGCGGTGAGACACATCCAGGGGTTTATCGGCGTTGGCCGTAGAAAAAACGCTGCCGATGTTATAACCCTCGGACTTATCGCCGTAGACTTTACCGTAGACTTCGTCCTTGTATTTAAAGTGGGGAGCCAGGGTGCCGCCCATGTCGCTCATGGCGTTTTGAACGGGATTTCCTATATAGCCCCAGCCGCCGTAATAGTCGTCAAGGTAGCCGTAGAAGTCGAATTTGTTCATGCCGTCCGCGCCGTCAAAACGAGCCCCTATCATCGCGTTAAACAGGCCGCTTTTATATTCCGCGGCTATGCCTATTTCTTTCAGAGACTCCATAACGCTGGGCAGGCCGGAAGCAAATAAAGATTGTCCCATGGGAAGCATATCCCACTGGACGCCGACATTCAAACCTTCAACCGGTTTAAATTCCACGCGGAACGCCATATTGTTGTTGCTGTCGCTGAACTGCCAGCCGCCGTTCATGGCGCCTTCGGTTTTCCATATCCGGTCACGGGTCTGGTAATCTTCGGCGTAGAGTTTGCCTAGGCTGAATTTGAGCTTGCTGTCGAAAAAGCTCCGCCACACAAAAGCGTAGGGGAAATAAACGGTTTTATAGTTTTTCTCAACATTACCGTCCCAGTCTTCGGCGGCGAACATAAAGTAAGCGCCGTATTTGCCGTTTTCGTAGGTAATCGATACTTTTGCCGCGTTCTCCTGCCATGTTGCGTCAAAGGGCATAAGCACCCACTTTTCCTCACTGTTCGTATTGTCGCCGTCCGCTTTGGCAACCGCGGTATTGTCCTGCATATAGGCCATAAGTCCGCCCACGAACATACCGTGCAAGGTAATTTTCCCCATCGGAGTGGTAACCTGACCCGGCATAATGATGCCCTCTGCGGCGGCGGCAGCGGCCATGGCGGCCCGTGGGTCTTGGCTTTGCGGGGCTTGCTCCGCCGTGTTCGTGGGTTGGGGGGGGGGGGGGGTCCCCAACTCTTCCTGGGCAATCAAAGGAATCGCTAAAAGAGCCAGGGTAAAAAACAGACAAACACTCTTTTTCATTTTTCTTCTCCACATACTATGATGCACGGCCCCGTACGGGGCCGCGTTAAAAACAGCCGTCCGCATAAGAAACGGCTCGTTTTACCTATGCCTTAACACGGCGGGTTTTCCGCTCCGCGAGTTCCCCGCCTTGCGGGTTTCGCCCGCCGCTTGCGTTTAGGGTATGATGGCCGAGACTATGTCTCCCCACGGACCCTTTTCGCCCTTCTCGTTCTGCCAGCGTCCCGCGTAGTACACCGGCTTTCCCCGCTCCGTTTCACCGTAGACGCGGACGGTTTTGTGCCGTTTGACTATCATCGACTTATCCAGTTCTTCGGGCGCGGCGGGCGGCTCCCCGCCCACCCTCTCGTAAAGAATCGCGCCGTCCATGCCGTAGGGAGTCGCGGTCTCGCCGGTCTCGGCCACGGCCCGCGCAACCTCAATCTGCCGCGCTTCTTTGGGCTTTACCGTAAGCGCCACCGTGATCGTAGGCGGAGGGATGACCGAGCGGGTCGGGTCTTTCGGAGGCAGCCCGAAAGCCTCGCGCTTTGCCGCGCTCAACTCTTCGTTAGGATCGATATACGCCTTCTTGATATGGCGGATATCGTGTTCATAGGCGTCGCGCGCCTCGTTCTTGACGGCAACGTCCAGCTTGCTCTTGCCGGGCTGCCGGCATGCCTGATACGCGGTATTAAAAGCCGTGCGTTTAGCCTGCAATGCCGTTACCGCAGCGGCCGGAATACCCAATTCCTCGGCATGATCTACGACCGCATCGGTAAATGTGTCGCCGAACTCAAGACACTCGGCATCCGGTCCAGGTATAAAATCTTTACTCAATGCTCTGCTCCTTTGGGCGGAATTTCACGCCCCTCTCCTCTTTCCGTCCGGCGGAATCTTTCTCCCGATTAGCGGGATTTTCCTCCCGTCTAGCGGGATTTTCCTCCCGTCTAGCGGGATTTTCTTCCCGCCTAGCGGGATTTTTCTCACGCCTAGTCGGATTTTCCTCCCGTCTAGCGGAATCTTTCTCCCGATTAGCCGGATTTTCTTCCCGGTTAGCCGGATTTCTTTTCTGACCAGCCGGATTTTCTTCCCGCCTTGTGCGGCATCTGTTTTAGCATTATAGAGGGCTTTCGCCGGAGGGGGTTAGAACAAAATCGACAAATTTTAGCACTAATTCGACAAAATCAAAAAATTGTGTGTATTTTCCTTTCACACAGCGTATACTGAAAGCAAAGGAATATTGTATGGGAACTTTTAAGGAAAAAATCAGGCCGGCCAACGCCCATGATATAGGCAACGCCGGAGAGGGCGTTATTCGGGGCGCGGAAATCCGCAGTCTTACGCCGGACTCCCTGGTGGACACCGGCGCGTGGACATTGGTTATCAACGAGGGGATCCGGCAAAAGCTGGGGTTCGCTGCCCGGGAAACGGTGCAATCCGGTCTTGCGGACGGCTCAACCGCCCAATACGGCCTGACCGAACCGGTGGAAATCCGCTGGAAAGACCGCCGTACCAGCCATGAGGCGGCGGTTTTGCCGGACGCGAATGATGTCCTTCTAGGCGCGTTGCCCCTTGAAGGCATGGATTTGATGGTCGATCCGGTAAACCAACGCCTCGCCGGCGTCAACGGCAGCCGGCGGATCCATACGGTCTATTGACCATACGGTCAAATTCTTTTATGCAGCGATAAGATGAACCGTGAACGGGTCATTGGATTTTATAAAAAAGCTGCCGATAAGGTTTGGCGTCGGGGCGCGCCGCTGCGGGGGCGATCTTTATTATCGGTCCCCGGCGGGAAATTACTTCATAAGCGGCTCGGCGCTATGAAAAAGTACTGTAGAACCGGTTTGTAATAGTATGCGAAATTATGCGGAATATGATATACTACCGTAGAGCAAAGAATGACGGATAGGGAAAAAACGGACAAACCGGAACGCGAGACGCTTCACGTGTTTGACCTCATGTTCAAGTTTTTACTCACCGAGGCAAGTCCGGGCGCGGTCGTGCATTTTATCAACGGGCTATTCGGCAAAGACTACCCGCCGGACGGCGACGTATCGCTTTCTTCAAATGAGAGCATCCGTGAGGCGCAGCCGGACTCTCAAAAACTGGAAACGATACGCTCCGACCTCATCCTGACGATAAACGGCGACGCCTTTTTGATAGAGGCGCAAATCGGGGACGACGAAACCATCGCGCTGCGGGTTTTTCAATACGGCTTTGCGTACGCGAAACAGACTATGCGTATTGCCGAAGACGGAAGTGAAATTACGCTGAATATGCCCGCGGCGCGGATACTGTACTGGGAACCACGCGCAAGACGCCGGATACCGTGAAACTGAACCTTATATTTGAAGACGGCGGCGTGCACAGTTACGAAGCCGCGACCTTCAAAATGCTTGAGCAAAGCCTTGAGACGCTTGAAC
>JAITAN010000137.1 GCA_031284105.1 Treponema sp.
GGGTGGCTGTATGTGACGGTGATACTCGATTTATGGGATCGCAGCGTGATAGGACGGGCATTTTCGGAAGACAGGGAAGCCGGTCATGTGTGCGATGCGCTTATGACGGCCCGCACGAACCGCAAGCCGAAGAGTGGTCTCCTCTTTCATTCGGATCGGGGAGTACGGTATTGCGGTAAAGAATTTCGAGCGGCGCCGTCGGCGCGGCGTCCGCCGGTCGGACGGAGTATGAGCCGGAAGGGGAACCGTCGGGACAATGCCCGTGCGGAGCGTTTTTTAAGACGTTAAAAGCGGAAGCGGATAAGGCGGAAGGGAGACAGACGAAAGAGGAGGTGAGGGTAGAGGTATGTGAGTATATAGAACCGTATTATAATAAGCGCCGTAGACATTCGGCGCTCGGCTATGCTATACCGATAGCATTAACACAGTACGGCACCGCTTAACCTACCGTCCATCATATCGGGGGAAGTCCACGTCAATAGTTTTAACTATCAAGTCAATAGTTTTAACTATCAAGTCAATAGTTTTAACTTTTGAGTCAATAGTTTCAACTACCACGCCAATAGTTTTAACTACCACGCCAATAGTTACAACTAGCAAGCCCGCGCCCGCAGCGTTCAACGCGGATACATACGCGGACGCTTTATAGGGAATAGGGAACGCCTGTACGCGGGCCGCACGAGGGGGACGGGGGGACTCGCCGGCGGCTATGCCATACGCATTACAAGCCATGAGAAATACAGAACATACCCCGCTTTTTTCGTTCATTACAGCCTCGCGCCTTTATCGTCATACCGCTCGTTTGCCGCGCGTTTCCGGCTCTTTTTAACGGTAAAAATCCGTTTTAAGAACCGTTAAAAAGCGTCTTTCGCAACACGGTAAAACAATAGTATCATATACCATGACGGTATGCTTGTCAAGATTCCTTCTTACGATTTTTCCATTTTTTCCATCTTTCAATTTTTTCAATTTCTTCACGCCCGCTTTTTCGTCTTAAAATTCCGCCGCGTTCTTTTAGAACAAAACCTGAACAAGCGGCAGCCTGCCGGCGGCCGCCGGCCGCCCGCCCGCCTACAACAGGTCCTTGAAAAGCCCTTCGATTTTGTCTTTCGGGGCCGCGCCCGTGTGCTTTTTGACAACGGCCCCGTCTTTGTATATAACAAGCGAGGGAATCGACACAACCCCGTGTTGTTCGGCAAGCCCGCTTTCCTTATCAACATTCACCAAGCCGACTTTGAGCCTGCCCTCGCGCTCTTCCGCGATCTCCGCGAGGGACGGCGCGATCATCCTGCACGGCGCGCACCACGGGGCCCAAAAATCAAGCAGTACCGGAATCGGAGACTGCTCCACCTCTTCCTTAAAATTAGCCATACATACCGTTATTTCACTCATATATCCTCCAAATATATATAGAAAAAAAATCCCCGCGGCGCGCGCGCCCGCGCCCGCTCGCGGGCTTTGAAACAATATAGCGAATTTTCCCCATAAAAACAAGTAAACGCGCACGCGTACGAAAACCCGCCGGCCGGCCGCGGGTTATAACGACACCCGAAACACGCTTCCCGCGCCCCCGTCTCCCGGACTTACCGCGCTGATGGTTCCGTTGTGCGCGTGAACGATGGCCGCCGCGATGGTCAAGCCGACTCCGGCCCCGCCGGCGGCCCCGCCGTCCTTCCCGCCCCCGCGGCCGCGGGACTTATCGGAACGGTAGAGGCGTTCAAAGATATGGGGGAGATCGTCCGCGGGTATGCCGATGCCGGTATCGGCAACAACGACGCTCCAGCGATGCGCGGCAAGAGGCGTCTCTTGCGCGGCAAGAAACGGCTCGTGCGGCCTTTCTATGGCAACGGTTACGCTTCCCCGATCCGTGTACGCAACCGCATTGGACAAAAGATTGATAAATACCTGCTTGAGCCGGTCGTAATCCGCAATGATCGGGCTTTCCTGAAGGTTCACGCGCAGTTCAATGCCCTTTTCAAGGGCCGCGGACGCGAACGGCGTTATGGCCGCGCGCACGAGCTTCGCCAGATCAAACGCGGTTTTATTGAGCGGCGCGGTTTCCCATTCAAGACAGGTCAACGTGTTTAAGTCTTGCACCAAGGTAATAAGCCGAATGACTTCCTCATGGCAGCTCTCAAGGCGTTTCCGGTCGGGCATATACACCCCGTCAATCATGGCTTCAATGTCCCCCTGCAAACAGGTGAGCGGCGTCCGCAGCTCATGGGCTATATCCGACATAAGCCGCTTTTGGCGGCGTTCCCCTTCTTCCAGCTCCTCAGCCAGGGCGTTGATCGATCCGGCGAGCCCGGCCAGTTCCCTTGTTTTATAGCGGTCCTGAATCCTGATGGTACGCCGCTCCCCGTTCACGCCGCCGGAATGTATTTTGGCTATTTGCCGGGCCGCTTCTCCGGCCTTGTTGATGGGCAGGGCTATGGCGCGGGAAAGGGCCATGGAAACGCCCGCGCTGATAAGGGCGCACAAAACCCCGGCCATGAGAAGGAGCCTGTTGATAGACGTTAAAAACTTTGTTTCCGTTTCGCTGTAGAAAAAAGGACCGTAGGTCTCTATGGTAACGGTTCCTACGGTTCTCCCCGCGTACACGACCGGATACCGCCGCGTCTGTACCGCGCCGTCAAGCCGGAAATACCCTTCCATACGCTCCGCTATGCGGCCAAGCACCGCGGCGCATTGCCGCATATCACAGGAACGCGCGTCCCACACGACGCGCCCCGCTTCGTCTTCCACGGTTACGATGTAGCCTTCATGCACAAAATACATGCCCATCGCCTCTATGGAACGCGCGTCAAAGCCCCGGCCGCTGTATTGGCTGCCGACGGCCCGGACTATTTCTTCGCTTTTTTGAGCGATGTTATCCTTAATAAGCGCGTTGAATATGACGCCCGTAAAAAGGTTTATTACGACGGTTAAAACGCCCAGGGTAAGGCCGATAAAGAGAACGTAGGTCATAACCAGATAGTTTTTCAGGCTGACGGCAGCGGGGGCGAACCGCGCGCTCATGCCGGGCCTCCCAAGCGGTAGCCCATTCCGTGCACGGCGCAGGGGGTGAACGGCGCGGTGCAAGCGGGTGAACGGGGTGAACGGCGCGGTGTAAAGGGGTGAACGGCGCGCTCATGCCGAGCCTCCCAAGCGGTAGCCCATTCCGTACACGGTGCAGGGGGTGAACGGCGCGGTGCAAAGGGGTGAACGGCGCGCTCATGCCGAGCCTCCCAAGCGGCAGCCCATTCCGTGCACGGCGCAGGGGGTGAACGGCGCGGTGCAAAGGGGTAGAAGGGTGAACGGCGCGCTCATGCCGAGCCTCCCAAGCGGTAGCCCATTCCGTACACGGTGAGTATATGCCGCGGGGTTTTGGGATCGTCCCCGATCTTTGCCCTGAGCCGCTTTATATGGCTATCCACAGACCGATCAAACCCGTCGTACCCATCCCCCTTGACCGCTTCAAGGATTTCCTCGCGGGTGAAAATCTTCGCCTGATGAGACATGAAGAGGCTCAGGATGTTGTACTCATCATGGGTAAGGGGAACGGCTTCCCCGTTCCTTATGAGGCTCCGCTTTTCCGTATCCAGCGTCAAATCCCCATGGGAAAGAACGCCGCCGCCCGCTTTCTTGCCGCGCTCCCGCCTCATAACCGCATCGACGCGCGCCATAAGCTGCCGCGGGCTGAACGGTTTGCATACATAGTCGTCCGCGCCGATCGTAAGCCCCCGAATGACGCTTTCCTCATCGACTTTAGCCGTAATCATGATAATGGGAACATCCGATACGAGCCTCACCTTTTTACAGAATTCCTCGCCGGAAAAATCGGGCAGCATCAGGTCAAGGAGTATCAGCGATACCGGATTACGCTCAAAAAGCATCATCCCTTGCCCGCCGTCTTTGGCGCAGAGCGCGGCGTACCCGTTCATTTCCAGATAGGCTTTTACAAGGACGAGGATTTTCGCCTCGTCGTCCACTATCAGGACCGTGTGTTTATCCTTCATGTCCGTAGTATATCAGAACATTGCGCTTCATTTAAGCCGCCCCAAAATGCCCCGCCCCTCGGCCTCGTTCAAAATATCCCGAATAAGTACCCGTATAGTGTATACCCGTCTATAAGGAACTAAAAAAGAAAATTCTTTTATTGACATAATTCTGACATAATTTTGTGGTATAGTCTTGGCGCTGATAGGAGAATATAAGAGTTTCATGGAAAAAGAAACGATCCATATTGACGGCATGACCTGTGTAAACTGCCAGAACCGGATTGAAAAAAAGCTGAAAAGCACCGTGGGCATCGATGATGCGGAGGTGCATTTCAACACCGGAACCGCCACGGTAACCTATAATGCGGACGTGGTTGCCTTTAGTGAGATTAAAGACGCGATTGAACAGCTGGATTACAAAGTGTTGAACGCCGCGGCGGCGCGGCGCGGCGCGCCGGTTTCGGAGATTGTCGGGACCCTGGTTATTATCCTTTCCCTGTACGTGCTATTGCAGGGCGCGGGAATTGGGTCCCTGACCTCCGCGTTCCCTCTGGCCGAAGCGGGTATGAGCTACGGTATGCTGTTCATCATCGGACTTATCACATCGGTTCACTGCGCTGCCATGTGCGGCGGAATTAACCTTTCCCAATGTATTCCCGCCGCGCCGCACGCTTCGGACGGACGCGGGAAAGGCCGGAACGTCCTCCTTCCGTCGCTCCTCTACAATGCGGGGCGGGTGGTTTCCTATACGGCGGCAGGAACCATTGTTGGGGCCGTGGGACAGGCGTTTACCGTATCCGGACGCTTTCAAGGCGCGGTGCAGCTCGCGGCCGGAACCTTTATGGTTATCATGGGCATCAATATGCTTGGTATGTTCCCGTGGCTGCGGCGTTTCAACCCCCGCCTGCCGAAAGTCTTTGCCCGAAAGATCGATGAACAAAAGACCGCGAACAAGAGTCCGCTGATTATCGGACTCCTCAACGGGTTTATGCCTTGCGGCCCTTTACAGGCAATGCAGCTTTACGCCCTATCCACGGGAAGCCCCCTCGCGGGCGGAATAGCGATGTTCCTCTTTAGCATGGGGACGGTTCCCCTGATGTTCGGCATCGGGGCTTTGAGTTCGATCCTAATCAAGGTATCTGGAAGACGCGCTCTTGTTCATCAGGTGATGAAGGGTGGGGCGGTTCTTGTAACGGTGATGGGCATGACCATGTTTACCTACGGCTCCAGCCTTTTGGGACTCAATTTCGATTTTGCCGATAGACTAGCGGCCGTGATACAGCCTTTTGCTTCCAAAACAAGCGCGGAGCGGAGCGCCGCGCGTCCTTTTACGCCGGTAATTGAGAACGGCGTACAGGTTGTCAATTCTACGTTAAGCGGAGGACGCTATCCGGCGATTACGGTATACGCGGGAATTCCGGTGAAGTGGACGATTAACGCGCCGCAGGGGAGTATCAACGGCTGCAACAACCGTATGATTATACGGGAATACCGGATCGAGCATCGCTTTACCCCGGGCGAAAACGTGATCGAGTTTACGCCCGACAAAACGGGCAGATTTTCTTACTCTTGCTGGATGGGAATGATCCGTAGTTCCATTACGGTGGTGGAGGAAGGACAAAACGCGCAGGATATTGCGGAGCCTGATACGGCCCCTTCTCCGGCGGGAGCGGCAATCCCCACGGATACGGTCCGCATCGCGGAAAGACAGGAAAACGGCAGCCAGACCGTAACCGTCAATCTCCGCGACGACGGTATAGAGCCTGCGATCATTGTGGTGCAAAGGGGGCTTCCGGCCGTATGGACCATTAACAACGATTCCCTTGATCCGGGAAACACGCGCCTTATCTTCCCCGCCTATTTCACTGAGCTGGATATGAAGCAAGGGGATAATGTCATTCGGCTTATGCCTACGGAAGATTTTGATTTTTCCACAGGGGACAATATATTCTACGGGTACGTGAAAGTAGTGGAGGATCTCAATGCTGTGGATATTGGGGCGATAAAAACGGAAGTTTCGGAATTTGAAACCCTGATTTATCCGGACGCTTATTTTGAAGCGGCGTCCCAGGCCGCGGGCTGCTGCGGCTAGCGGTGCGTGCGGGCGGCGGAGAAATAAATTTTTACAGGTTTTATAGGAGTGAACAATAAAAACATGCATGGACGTTTTAAGGAACACAGAGTTTTAGCGTTGGCGGCGATCATGTTCGTCATGGGCATTGCTATCGCTTTGCCCCCGATATTCGCGCAAAGCGGGCAATTAAACGTAGTCAAACCGCCGATTGCGGACCGGGATTTGATAATAAGGATTTCGGACGTTACGGAAAACGCCGTGTTTTATCCGGTCGATATCGAGGGAACCCGTCTTGAAATACTGGCCGTAAAAGCCCCTGACGGGACGATTCGTACGGCCTTTAATACCTGTCAGGTGTGCTATGGTTCGGGCAGGGGTTTTTACAAACAACAGGGGACCGTGCTGGTTTGCCAGAACTGCGGCAACCGTTTCCGCATGAGCCAAGTGGAAGTCAGCTCCGGCGGCTGTAATCCGGTGCCGATTTTCAAGGACTCTAAAACGGTAACGGGTACTACTATTACTATTTCCAAAGAGTTCTTGAAAAGAGCAAAAGCCATCTTTGCCCGCTGGCGAAGAAGCTAACACAGCCGCAGGCTGTTTACTAAGCTTCGGTGTTGTATCACAGGCGGCGTAGGCATAGCAGGCACAGCCTGTTTACTACTTCGGCGTTGTATCACAAGCGGCGTACGACTCTTCGTCTGATAGAAGCGCAGCGTAGACGAGGCAGGCACAGCAGCCGTAGGCTGTTTACTAACTTCGGCGTTGTATCACAGGCGGCGCAGGCATAGCAGCCGTAGGCTTGTTTACTAAGGCTGCGGCGGTGTATCGCAGGCGGCGCAGGCATAGAAGCGCAGGCGGGGCGCGGCGGCACAGCAGCCGGAGGCTGTTTACTAAGCTTCGGCGTTGTATCACAGGCGGCGTACGACTCTTCGTCTGATAGAAGCGCAGCGTAGACGAGGCAGGCACAGCAGCCGCAGGCTTGTTTACTAACTTCGGCGTTGTATCACAGGCGGCGCAGGCATAGCAGCCGCAGGCTGTTTACTACTTCGGCGGTGTATCACAGGCGGCGCAGGCATAGCAGCCGCAGGCTGTTTACTAAGGCTGCGGTGTTGTATCACAGGCGGCGCAGGCATAGGCTGTTTACTACTTCGGCGTTGTATCACAGGCGGCGTACGACTCTTCGTCTGATAGAAGCGCAGCGTAGGCGCGGCAGGCACAGCAGCCGTAGGCTGTTTACTAAGGCTTCGGTGTTGTATCACAGGCGGCGCAGGC
>JAITAN010000255.1 GCA_031284105.1 Treponema sp.
ATGCGTTTGTTCGCGCGGCTTTAGGCCCGTTCCAGCATGGTCTTTATATAGTTGCCGGTATACGACCGCTCGCATCGCGCTATTTCTTCGGGCGTTCCGGCCGCGATGAGCTTGCCGCCCTTGTCCCCGCCTTCGGGACCAAGGTCTATGATATAGTCGGCTTGCAGCAGTACGTCGAGGTTGTGTTCGATCATAATAATCGAATTACCCTGATCCGCCAGCCGCTGTATCACTTCCATGAGCTGTTTCACGTCCACAAAGTGCAGTCCGGTAGTAGGTTCGTCCATGATATAGAGCGTCCTTCCCGTTGAACGCCTGGAAAGCTCAAGCGCAAGTTTGACGCGCTGGGCCTCGCCGCCCGACAGCGTAAGCGCGGACTGCCCCAGCTTCACATAGCCCAAACCCACGGAGAGCAGCGTCTCCAGCTTGCGGGAAATGTGGGGAAAGGACGCAAAGAACGGCGCGGCTTCCTCAATGGTCATGTCAAGCACATCGGATATGGTCCTTCCTTTGAAGCGGATTTCAAGGGTTTCCTTGTTGAACCGCTTACCCCGGCACACATCACAGGTAATGTAGACGTCGGGGAGGAAGTTCATCTCGATCTTGATGGTGCCGTCGCCCTGACAATGCTCGCATCTGCCGCCTTGCAAGTTAAAGCTGAACCTGCCCGGCTTATAGCCGCGCGCCTTTGCCTCCGGCAGGCTTGCAAATAGGTTCCGTATGCCGGTAAACATGTCCACATAGGTAGCCGGATTGGAGCGAGGCGTACGCCCGATGGGAGTTTGGTCTATGTTTATCACCTTGTCGATGTTTTCCGCGCCTTCAATGGCCTTGTACGCGCCCTCCGCGCGCATGAGGTGGTAAACCCTGTTTATCAGAGCGGGAACCAGCACATTCTGGAGCAGGGTGGATTTACCGGATCCGGAAACGCCGGTAATGCAGATGAACATGCCGAGAGGAATGGTTACGTTAATGCCTTTGAGGTTGTGCTCCGCTACTTTTTTCAGCGTGATAGAGAGACCGTTGCCGCGGCGGCGCGTTTCCGGTATTTTCATGGTCAGCGTACCGGCAAGGTACTGCCCGGTCAGGCTTTCCTTCACCTTCATCACATCTTCAGGCGTCCCCTGAGCGACGATATGTCCGCCATGAATTCCGGCGCCCGGCCCCAGGTCAACGAGGTAGTCCGCGGTACGCAGAGTCTGCTCGTCGTGTTCCACCACGATGAGGGTGTTGCCAAGGTCGCGCAGATAGAGCAGCGTATCGATAAGCCGCTGGTTATCCCGCTGGTGCAGCCCGATACTCGGCTCGTCCAAAATATACAGTACGCCCACCAGACTCGAACCGATTTGAGTGGCAAGCCGTATGCGCTGGGCTTCGCCGCCGGAAAGAGTCGCGGCTTGCCGCTCAAGCGAAAGGTAATCAAGCCCTACGTTCTTCATAAAACCGAGCCGCGCCTGTATCTCTTTCAGGATTTGCGCGGCTATTTTCTTTTCGGTTTTGGTGAGTTTCAGGTTCTCAAAAAAGACAATGGAATCGGCCACCGAAAGGCTTGTGAGCGCCCAGATGTTTTTTTCGCCTACGGTAACAGCCAGTACTTCGGGTTTCAGCCGCTTGCCTTTACAGTCATCGCAGTATTTCTGGCTCATAAAGCGTTCAAGCCATTCCTTGGTAGCTTCGGAGTTGGTCTCCATGTAGCGCCGCTTTAGGTCTTCGAGAATGCCCGGAAATACGGCTTTGTACTCAAAATACCCCGTCTTATCGCGGTTTTCATACTGCACATCTATTTTCTCATTGGTGCCGTAGATGACGGCGTTAAGCGCATCTTTCGATAAGTCTTTCAGCGGGGTATCCAGGCTGAATTTAAAACGGCTTGCAAGTCCCTGAAACCGGCTCTGATTCCACGCCGAATCCGGACTATACGGGATAATACCGTTTTTATTAAAGGAAAGAGAACGGTCGGGTATAACCAGATCCGGATCAAATTCCATTCTTTCGCCAAGGCCGCCGCACGCGGGACACGCGCCGAAGGGGCTATTGAAGGAAAAAAGGCGCGGCTGCAATTCAGGGATTGAGATTCCGCAGCCCGGGCAGGCGTTTTTCTGACTAAAGAACTGCTCGGTCTCGCCGGTACCGTCATTTTTCAGAACCATGATGATGCCGTCCGCGGCTTGCAGCGCGGCTTCAACGGATTCCGCCAAACGGGGTCTCACATCCGGTCCGATAATAAGCCTGTCCGCGATTATTTCAATCGTATGCTTTTTTTGCTTGTCGAGTTTTATGGTTGCGGCGTCTTCAAGGTTCACCAGCAGCCCGTCGATGCGCGCGCGGGCAAATCCGGCTTTTTTTGCATCCTCAATTATCTTCTGATGTTCGCCCTTCTTTGCCCGCACCACCGGCGAAAGTATCTGTACTTTTGTTTCCGTTCCCATGGCGAGTATTGAGTCCACGATCTGATCAACCGATTGTTCTTTTATTTCCCTGCCGCATTTTGGACAGTGGGGAATGCCGATGCGGGCGTAAAGCAGGCGGTAATAGTCGTATATTTCCGTAACGGTTCCCACTATGGAACGGGGGTTGCGATGCGTGGTTTTTTGCTCAATGGCGATTGCCGGCGACAAACCCGCGATGTAGTCGAGATCGGGCTTATCCATGGTCCCAAGAAACTGCCGCGCATACGCGGCAAGGCTGTCCATGTACCGCCGCTGCCCTTCCGCAAAAATGGTATCAAAAGCCAGGGAACTCTTGCCTGATCCTGAAAGTCCTGAAATAACGATAAGCTTATCACGGGGTAAATCCAAATCTATGTTTTTAAGGTTATGTTCGCGAGCGCCTTTAATGATGAGTCTATCCATGCCGCCAGTGTAACAAAAACAGGGCGCTTAGGCAAGGGTCGGGCGTTTCACCATAGACTAATCGAGCCTCCGCTTTTACAAAATTCGTTCATATACATCAGGGTACGCGATCAGCACCTGCTGCATTTGTTCGTCATTCTTATTATTTCCCAGATTAACCCGCCACAATCCGTCATCATTTATGCCCACATCGATGATGCCATCCATACCGTCTTCTACCAGCGCGAACTCTTTGCCGTTATGCAGGGCCATCGCCCAAAACCATATATCATCCGCGGTCGGCGCCAGGGTCTGAAACATATCTTTCCTGAAAATTTCACCGTTAAAGGCATGAGGAGGGTACAGTATCCCGCCGACGCCGGTGGGGAAGAGCCGCTTGGAACATATTACGGTTTTTACGCTCGATCTCCATTGCGAATACGGCAGGACCTTGTTATTTTTATCAAGGTATATTTCGTGCGCCCTATGGCAATGTATTTTCGACGGGTCGCGTAAGAAGGCTTCCTTTAACGTCTTAAACCAATCGGGCGGATAAAATATGTCGTCATCCGCTGTGATAAGCGCGTCATTGGGGAACGCGGACAACGCGGGAATCAGTTTTTTGTATGACTTTATATCCTCGCAAAACCGTATTTCAAGCCCCGCGTCTTGCAAGGCGTTCAATGCTTTCGGGATTTTCGTTCCGTGCGCCAGCCACAGTACTATTCTATCGGGCTGGGCCGTTTGCTTAAACAACGAGCGAATGGCGCGCGGCGCTTTATCAGCGACCCTGCGCCCATAACTGGTAAGCGTTACAATATACCGAGGCGGTTCTTTCGCCTGTTTCGGCAGCGGCTTTACTTCACGGGCGCGGAGGTTTGCGGGTTCCCTATACGAAAATAGTTTCCGGTATACATACAAAAGCCCGTAGGGCGTGATTGCCTTTACCGCCCATTTTAACAGCGTTTTTACGCTCATCGTTCCCCCCGCGAAAGACGCCGGTCGTATTCGGGCCGAAAAGAGACAAGCGCGCTTGCGGTTGCCGGACGATTGCGCGGGTCATGCCTTTTGATATGGGCGAATATCCCCGCGCCTTTTTTGTGTAAAAGGGGGGAATCGGGATGCGGTAAAAATACGGCGGTTTTGCGCTGATTATTTACAGGCCGCGCCCGCGGAGCAGACGGGGGGGGGGGGGGCTATACAAATCCGAATGGTCGTTTTATTCATTTTTTATCAAGCCTCCTATTGGATAGTCTGGAAAAGAGTATATACCGTTTCATGGTTGATTGTCAAGCTGTTTTCACAAAAAAGACGCCTTTTGGGCGCGGTGCGAACATTTTTTGTTTTTTTTAGAAATTCACAAAATTCACGCATTGACAAGGTTGCGCCATGTTTCCCGCTTTTATTTATACGTGAAGAGAGCCTTTGCCGACACGCAGGGAACCCTTGCCGACATGCAGAGAGCCTTTGCCGACGCATAGAAAACTCCTTGGGGCTTCCGCGCTGCAAGGCCCGGTTCTTCTTTCGCTTTCACAAAAAGGGCGATTTTTGCGTACGGCATGAACATTTTTTGTTTTTTAGCGCTTCATCCATTGACATAAAAAAACATAAAACGGTATACTACGCACAGGAGGAAATTAATGAACCTTAAAAAATTTTTCTATATGGGTTTAGTCGGATGTCTACTCGTGGGGGCTTGTTCAAAAAAGAAGGCGGAGCCGCAGAGCGGCGGCGCGCCCTTGCAAGACGCGCAGAGCGGCGAACTGACTATTAAACCGGGCGTTCTCACCATCGGCATGGAGATCGGGTATCCGCCGATGGAATATTTTGATGTCGATGGAAAGACTCCCATCGGCTTTGATATAAGCATGGCAAACGCCATCGCCGCCAAATTGGGCGTAAAAACTGATTTTGTGGATACCGCATGGGACGGCATTTTCGCGGGCGTTGACACCGGAAAATACGATTGCATCATCTCCGCAGTAACCGTTACGCCGGAACGCCAGGCGGCATACAATTTCACCAAACCCTACATCGGAAACGCACAGGCTTTGGTTGTCGCCAAAGATACCGTTGTAACCGCGGTCAAACCGGAAGAACTCGGCGGGCTCAGGGTTGCCTATCAAGCGGAAACCACTACCGATATTTATATGACCAAACTCACGGCCAACGGCATCTCTTTTGAACCGTTTGAATATGATAAAGTGCTTAATTGCTTCGACGATCTGAGGCTCGGACGGGTAGACGCTGTCGTATGCGATAGTCTCGTTGCGTTTGATTATATCGCGCCCGCAGATTCCCCCTTCAAGCTCGTATGGCAGGGCGAAGCGGACGAAGTGTTCGCCATTTGCCTCAAGAAAAGCAATAATCAGCTCACCGCTGCAATCGATCAGGCGCTGGACGCTTTGTTCGCCGATGGAACCATACTTGCCATTTCTAAAGATATATTTAAAATGGATATGGTAAGTTCCGCCAGAAAACAATAACCGTCATTCAGAAACCGGGGCGCGTGTGTCGCTGCGCCCCTAAAATCCCGTGCTAAGGTGGTAGTATGACTTCTTTACAGAAAATCATCGGGTGGATCCCCGCGCTTCTAGAGGGCGCGCAAATCACTATTTCGCTAACTGTTCTGGCCGTTTCCGCAGGTCTGATTGTGAGTCTGTTTTTGGCATTGGGAAAGATGTCAAAAAATATCATTATTAACAAATTTTGCGGCGCATACATTTTCTTTTTTCGGGGAACTCCGCTCCTTATGCAGCTCTACTTTATTTATTACGGCTTGCCCGAAATTTCCCGTATACTGACCATAAACAACCGGTTCATCGCCGCGTTCATCGCATTCGGTCTTAATTCGGCGGCTTACTGCGCGGAGATCATCAGGGCTGCGATTCAGAGCATAGATAAAGGACAATTCGAGGCTTCACGGGCGCTCGGTATGTCCTATGCCCAAACCATGCGGCTGGTCATCATACCTCAATCGATACGCCGGCTCATCCCGCCCGTCGGCAACGAATTTATCATGGTGCTGAAAGACGCTTCCCTTGTATCAATCATCGCGCTTGCGGATATAACCAAGGTAACCCGCTCAATCTCATCATCCAACGCATCCGCGCTTGTGTACATACCGGCGATGATCCTCTATCTTATTATAACCGCGGTCTTTACCATTATTTTCCATAAGATGGAAAAACGATATTCCATATACGAGTGAGGCGCCCCAATGTCAATGATTAAAACCGTTAATGCCGATAAAACATTTCACGGCGCCAAAGGGAAGCTTCATGTGCTGAAAAACGTTTCCCTTGAAGTACAGGCTCAGGAAGTGGTGTGTATCATAGGACCTTCGGGCGCCGGAAAATCAACCTATCTTAGATCGCTTAACAGGCTTGAAAAAATCGATTCCGGTCAAATCTATATTGATGACAAGCTGCTTTTTGACTGCGAAAATGGAATAAACACGGTCAAAATGCCCGTGCACGAGCGCAACAAGGCGCTTTTGGAAGTGGGTATGGTCTTTCAGCAGTTCAACCTTTTTCCGCACAAGACCGCGCTTGAGAATGTGATGCTTTCTCCGGTACATGTGCGGAAGGTTCCCCCAAAAGAGGCGAAGGAAAAGGCGTTAGCCATGCTTGGAAAAGTAGGGCTTGCCGATAAAATTGACGCCTATCCCTCGCAGCTTTCCGGCGGTCAGCAGCAGCGGGTCGCTATTGCGCGGGCTTTGGCCATGGAACCCAAGATCATGCTCTTTGACGAACCGACTTCCGCGCTTGACCCCGAACTGGTGGGCGAGGTGCTTAGCGTGATGAAGGGACTTGCCCAACTAGGCATGACTATGCTGGTGGTAACGCATGAAATGGGCTTTGCACGGGAAGCTGCCGATAGGGTTGTGTTTATGTTTGAAGGCTCGATTCTTGAGATCAACACCCCCGAAGCGATGTTTACCAGCCCCGCCAACGAGCGGACGCGCCAATTTCTCCAAAGCGTATTATAAACTATAAAAACGCCGTATATAGGGGATCGGGTTTATAAACGCGCTATAATATCTTGAAGGTCCACGTATTTAAGATAGGCAGGTATTCCCTCACGCGCATTCGTTGAGTCAAGCTCAACAAGTTTATAGTAGAGTTGTTTTGTGTAGGCCGCTAAAAGGTCTAGGTTGGAGGGAAAGGTATTGAGCGCCATATCCATTAGTATCTTGTCGGCCCCGGAAAAGCCTAACACGCGTCCCTTTAAGGTAGGCAAAAGTTGGCGCCGCGTTACGGCGATAAAATCGGTAAACGCACGTATTTGCCGGTATAAGTCGTCATAATTGAACGACTGATAATCAAATTGAGAACTATTTTGTGTGAAAGAATCAATCGCATCCCATACCCATTTTTTTATGGGTAGTTGAAGTAAAAGAGGCCTCATAAACCGGTTTGCTATGTTCGCCTGATAATGAGTGCCGATTTGTTCGACCAATTCTATAATAGCGGCATCACTTATTTGCATAACCTTATCATACTATATAGTGCTATAGATTGACAAGCGGGGAAATTTTTAACTCCGCAGGGGAGAGCCCGTCCTAACGTTTGTGTAAACGGCCAATCCGCGGCCGGACTAATGCCCGCGAACTATAAAAGGCGCGGACATGGCTCATCGGGAAAAAAGAAACGGATCGCCGGGATCGGGTATCGGAACGGATCGGCTTCAAGCGGATGAGCGGGGAGGAGCTCTGGGGACGGGAAGGTCTCATCAAACGGTTTAGCGGAAGTATCTTGCGGCGGGTATTGGAGCGCGGGATGGGCATATATCCGGGGTATAAGAAGCGCGGCCCGGCGGGAGGCGGCGCAGAGGACGGGCGGAACGGCCGCACGCCCAAGACCATACGGATGAAAAATCAGGAGGCGCTCATTCGGGTTCCGCGGAACCCGAACGGGACCTTCG
>JAITAN010000259.1 GCA_031284105.1 Treponema sp.
GCGTTGAAAGAGAAATGCGTTAATTGCCACCGGTGCATCGCGGTGTGTCCGGTAAAAATGTGCAATGACGGGTCCGGAGACATAATAGATCATCATGCGGAATTATGTATCGGCTGCGGCGAGTGTATCAATGCCTGCGAATACGGCGCCCGTGTCGGCATTGACGATTTTAACGTGTTTATGGAAGACCTGCAAAAAGGCGCGGATATCATCGCTATCACGGCCCCCGCCATTGCCGCAAGTTTTGAAAACGCCTACCTGAAGGTGAACGGATTCCTGAAATCACTGGGCGTTAAAGCCGTGTTTGACGTGAGCTTCGGCGCGGAGCTTACGGTTAGGTCCTATGTCGCCTATATGAAGGCCGCGGATTCCCCCATGATCATAGCGCAGCCCTGCCCCACCCTCGTATCTTTCATCGAATTGTACCACCCCGAGCTTATCCCCTACCTTGCGCCGGCGGACAGCCCCATGATTCATACGATGAAGATGATCAGGCGCTTCTACCCCGAATATAAGAACCACCGGATCGCGGCCATAAGCCCCTGCTATTCCAAGCGGCGGGAATTTGATGCGGTGGGCATAGGCGATTATAATGTAACGTTCCGCTCAGTCCGGCAGTACCTTGATGAGGCGGGCAAGGATATAAACGCCTATCCCGCCATAGACTACGTTAATCCTCCGGCAGAACGGGGGGTCTTGTTCTCAAATCCCGGCGGGCTTATGCGGACATTGCAGCGTTACGATAGCGGCGTTATCGGTTATACCCGCAAGATCGAGGGACCCCGTGAGGTCTACCCTTACCTCGCGTATCTGGCGGCTCTTATTAAACAGGGCGTTTTCCCCGTCCATAAACTCGTTGACTGTCTTAATTGCGCCATAGGCTGCAACGGAGGCCCGGCTACGCTGAATCATAACAAGCATTTTGATGATGTAGAGCGTTTTACGGAACAGCGGAATAAAGAGGGACAAAAACGATACCTGCCCGCTACGTTGCGGCAGAAGCTCTTCAAGAAGAATAAGTTTGAAAAGATCCTTGACCGGTATTGGGAGGAAGGTTTATACCGGCGTTCCTATACGGATCGCTCGGAATTCTCTAACAAGCTCGTGATCAATCCAAAGCCCGAGGAAATTAACGCGGTATTTGCTTCTATGTATAAAACGAAAGACAAGGGCATCCTCAACTGCGGGGCTTGCGGGTATGAGAGCTGTGAGCAGATGGCCGCGGCCATCATCAACGGTCTTAACAAGCCCGAAAATTGCCGGCATTATGTGGAGATTGAAAAAGAACTGCAAGCCGATGCAAAGCTCAAGCGGACGCTTAATCAGGTCTACGAGCATACGCTGAATGAGATGCATAAGAATAAAGAAGGTCTTGCAACGCTTTCCGGCAGGATCGGTGAAACCGCATCCTATGTTTTCCGTTCTTCCCAAACCATAGAGAAGATGGTGGAAAGCATCCGCTCCATACATGAAAAGTTGAGCCATAATGCGGAAACCGTACTGAAACTGAACGCTTCCTCAACGGAGGGAAAGGACCGGCTTTATAATATCGAGAACGTTATAATCCATGTGGAAGAGCAATCCAATATCCTGATTGACGCGTGTAAGATAATCGGAGATATAGCGGATGAGACCAATATTCTCGGTATGAACGCCGCGATTGAAGCGGCTCACGCCGGAAGCGAGATAGGCAAAGGGTTCGCGGTAGTGGCCGGGGAGATCAGAAAGCTGGCGGACAATTCCGGGAAGCAGGCCGTAAAAATAACCGGCAACCTACAGAGCATCAAAAGCCTTATCGCCATGTCGAAAGAATCCGCGGCCTATGCCCGACAACAATTTGACGGGATGGCATCCCTCATTGACGCGGTAAAAACCGAGGAACTGTCTATACAAGACGCCATGAATATTCAGAATTCCGGGGGAAGCCAAGTATTAGACGCGCTGAACGAAATAAACGCCCTGATTGGAAGGATCGAAGAAACTTCCAAATCGTTGCTGGCATCCGGAGAGATGGTGATTCAGCAGATCGGTTCCCTCAAAACGTTATAACGTATACCGCTCCGACCGGGGCGCCTCATTCGGCGCGCGGTATAAGCCTGTCTTCAGCCGTGTGAACTTCCCTCCCGCTGCGGCGGCGGTTTTAGGGCGTGTTCACGCTGCACAAAGAGATACAAAGAGATGTTTTGACCGGTTCGGAGGCGTTGGCGTTCTTTTTCAAGTCCGCAGTTAAAACTTTCATCGTAGACATGAGACGGCGCTCTCTTTAGAGATAGCCTCCTTATTTCTTTAGAGATAACGTGTCAATCCTATGTAATGATTGTCTTCTTATCCTATGTAATGATAGCCTGCCGCTCTCTACGATGCGGGCCGCGCGCCCTACCCGTGAGGCTACCGGCAGGTATTCGGCGGCGCATCAAGGTACAACCGCCCGATGGCTTTTCAGGCGGACGGGCTAATATGCCCTCTTTTTTCACCCATTGCGCTATATGACCGCTATAACCTTCATTTTTCATTATCGAGGGCGTTAGCGTCCTTGACTTTAGTGTGAACACGCCCCAGCGTCCACAAGCGTCGTTGCTTACGCCCCGCAAGCATTCTTAATCTTTCTTCAAGTATGATCTGCGCCTCCTCCGGTTACATACATTCAACCGGAGGGGAGGCGCGCCCACTCGTTTATATAGTGTTACGCACGTATCCCAAGGGGGTATGCCTGATACTCCGCGTCGCCCGTTGCCATAATGCCGCGGGGGAGCGCCTATAAGGACCGCCCTACCATACTTTTTGCATTGGGGACAATGATAGGCTGCCATTGATGAAATGCTATACGAGGGCGCGTTCACAGTACGCAAAGCGATACGCATACGGGACGGCCGGATGAAAGCCGTAAAGAGGCGTTTTGACCGTTTCGGCGGCGCGGGCGTCTTTTTTTCAGGTCAATAGTTCAAACTATCATTATCGGACGCGGGGTTGGTGCAGGAAGGATCAGCCTTGTCTCCATGCGGGTATACCCTGGGATATGCGCGTCATAAAAATATAAAAAACCGCTTGACAATCCTCATATGCTATGATAGTATTTCAATACGGTATCATGGTGATACCAAAACGATATGACTATAGGAGAACGAGGAGAAAATGATGAGTGATACAAAAAGCGGTACGGACAACGGCATAGCCGAAAAGACCGTTTCGGGCATGAGTGGAATGACCGCGCTGCTTATCAATACCGCGCTGACGCTGGGCGCGGTCGGCGTGATTGTTTGGGCCGCAATACGGATCGATGCGGAAGGAGAATCGCCCCTATTAATAACGATGCTCATTGCCGGCATCGTGTACGCGAGCCTCATAAGCCCCCTGTTGTACAAAGGACTTAAAATACTCAACCCCCAAGAAGCGCTGGTACTTATCCTGTTTGGAAAATACTTTGGAACGCTTGTGGGTCCGGGGTTTTTCTGGGTAAACCCCTTTGTGCGGGCGTTTAATCCCGCTTCACAAAGCGCCACAACGGGAACTACCGGCGAAAGCGGTACCGGTTCGGCCGGCTGGAAGAAGCCGTACAAACCCATATCGCTCAAGGTGATGAGCCTGAACAACGACAAACAGAAAATCAACGATCAGCTGGGCAACCCCATCATCATCGGCATCGCGGTGTTTTGGAAAGTGGCGAATACGGCGAAGGCCGTGTTTAACGTGGATAATTACCTTGAATTTCTGTCAATGCAATGCGATTCCGCATTGCGGAACATTGTGCGCCTCTACCCCTATGACAGTGCGGGCGATGAAGACGCGGACAATGAAAAATCCCTGCGCGGTTCAAGCGAAGCCGTATCGAAGCGGCTGTCCGATGAGATTCAATCCAAAGCGGCTATCGCGGGCTTGGAAATACTGGAAGCGCGTATTACCCACCTTTCTTACGCGCCGGAAATTGCTGCCGCCATGCTTCAGCGCCAGCAGGCTGCGGCAATCATAGACGCGCGGCAGATGATCGTAGAGGGCGCGGTAAGCATGGTGGAAATGGCGCTGAACAAACTCAACGATAAGAACATAGTCCGCCTTGATGAAGAACGGAAAGCCGCTATGGTGAGCAACCTTCTTGTGGTGCTTTGCTCAGGCAAGGATACCCAGCCGGTGGTGAATGCCGGCAGCCTTTATTGATGCCGCAATGGAGGAGAAAAAGAAACAGGTGCCTCTGCGTCTTTCGGACTCCCTCTGGAAGGATATTGCGGCGTGGGCGGAAGACGACTTCCGCTCGATTAACGGACAGATCGAGTACCTTTTAACCGAGGCCGTGAGGCAGCGGAAAAAGGGCGGAAGCGCGAAGGATGCCGAATGAAAACTGCGGCATGGGGTGAATATGAACATGCAGACGCATAAACTGATTGCGCCGGTTATTATTACGGCCGTTACCGGCGCATATTACATTGTTATTGGAATAACAGGCGGAATTGCGGCGAATTCCATCGTATTAAGACTGTTGTCTTTTGTTGTACCGGCTTTTATTGTGGGTAGTATGATCTATATACTCATAGAAAGAATAAAAGAAATAAGGAGTGGAGAAGAAGATGATCTTGGTAAATACTGATTATATTACCGGAAAAGAACTGGACATGCTCGGACTTGTCAAAGGCAGTACCATTCAATCGAAGAATGTGGGCAAGGATATCCTGCAATCATTCAAAACATTGATCGGCGGTGAATTGCGCTCATACAATGAAATGATGGATGAAGCCCGCGCATTGGCAACCAAAAGAATGACTGTAGAAGCGGAAAAATTAGGAGCGGACGCCGTCGTGAATATCCGCTACGCTTCATCGGCAATCATGGAAAGAGCTGCCGAAGTGATAGCCTATGGAACCGCGGTAAAATTCAAGTGAGTCATCCCGCGCCGTCATGCTGCGGGGGACTATTCTTCCCCCTGTACCGCGCGGCGCATGATGCCGCATAAAACACCAGCGCAAGCGCCGAAGGAATACCCAGAAGCGCCGTAGGAGGCAGGGCGCGTATATTTTGCAGCATGATGCCCATGCGCTCAACCAGAGCGAAAACGAAAACCGCGAGCGCGACGCCCCATATCCTGCGAAAACCGAGGTACACGGCCGCGAGCGCTATCCAGCCCCGTCCTGAAACGCCGCCGGGCGTGTATGCGCCTACCCGCAGCATGAGACAGGCGCCTCCAATGCCGGCAAGTATGGCCGCTATTGTCCACGCCGCGGCATGGTAGTGGGCCGGATTGACCCCGCGTTCCTCGGTTGCCGGCCCTGAAAGTCCCGATGCGCGAAGCCGCAGTCCGAAACGCGTTCTGTATACAAGAAAAGCGGAAAGAACGAAACAGAGCGCGGCTGCGGCAATAAAAGGCGTTTGCATGAAACCGGTGTTTCTTGCAAAAAGTCCCGCGCTCCGCAACACGCCGCCGGTGCCGAACCATAGGCGCGAGAGAATCGCGGTAAGCCCCTCCGCAGCCAGATTCAGGGCAAGCCCCGTAATAAAAGGGTTCGCCTTGCTTACCCGTACAAAAACCGCGGAGAGAAAACCCAGCGCCCCGCAAATAAGGGCTGATAATAAACACGATACAAAGACGGAACCTGTTTTCACCATGAAACAATAGGTGAAGAATGCGCCGATGCTCATAAAGCCTTCGATAAATATACCGAGCGATCCGGCTAATTCGGTCCATAATGCGCCGAGAGAGGCGAATAACAGGGGTAACGCGGAACCTACGAACACGGCTTTTTTACATTATTCTTGCAGTACAAGGCTTCCGTCTCGTATACGGGCGATCATGGCGGCCTGCTTTTCACGGATCGTCCGGCTGACATGCGTGTTATAATCGGGATCGTCTTCAACAAAATCAACGTACCCTTCGGCAACGCCTACTATGTCCGCACTGCCGAAAGGAAGCGCGTCTTTCAGAAAAAGAAGTGTTTTTTCATACGCCAGCTTGTCCTGACGTATGATCGCGCTTCCCACCACCACGCCCGGACGCACCGCGTACCCGTTGGTGTCGAACCAGACGACCGCGGCGTTGTTTTCATAGGCGGTCTGCACGATGCCTTCATTTGCGCCGCCCGCGATACAGAGGATCACCTTTACGCCGTTTGCGATCATGTCATGGGCAATCTCCGCGGCTTTCCCCGCGTCAAACCAGTTGCCAAGCACCCTGAAATCTACCGTAACATCCGGATCAACGGCATGGGCGCCGCGGGTATACCCGGGCACAATGACGGTATTCATTGCCGGATATTCCTGTCCCGCAATAAGCCCTACCCGCGCTGCGCCAAGCTCCTGCGCTTTCAATGCGGCGATATAACCCGCCATATACGCCTGTTCCGTCTGGTTGTACCGCACCGTGTATATGGCGGCGTTACCCGCAAGTTCTCCGTCAAGCAAGAGAAATTTCTGATGGGGAAACTTCGCGGACACCGATGCGGCGATTGCCGGAAGCGATGGATTTGACGACACGATCAACGAGTAACCGCCCGAAGCCGCCATTGAGGTAAGGCTCGTTTCCCATTCCGCCTGATTGTATCCGGCTTCGACCACCGTAACCGCAACGTTCTTCTCTTTTCCCGCACGCTCAACTCCCTGCGCCAGCATCTCATACGTAGCGCTGCCCGCCATGACGCCCGGAATAAACACGCCGATAGCCCCGCCCGTAACGCTTCTCGTGTCTGACGGGCGCTTTGCCTTGCAGGAGAAAAGCAAAGCGGCGCCGATAACACATAAAATGATTTTTTTTCTTGTACTCATTCGATTACCTCCATACCGTACTATTATATCAAAAACCGCTAAAAATAATACCCCGGCGGCGAGCCGCGGGCTGTAGTCGATTGTTTGGAACAACAGGGGGATTTTCGTAGAAGTCCCCCATTATTAGAGGGACATGAACCTCCCCGGCTGAATGGACAGGAAGTTAAGCCTATGATCAAAGAAGGAAGTATCATGGAAGAAAGAATAGTTTTTACGAAAGAGTTTAAGGAACGGGCCGTGGAACCAGCCCGGAACACAAACCGGAAGCGGCAGGAGATTGTCCAAGACCTTGGCATAATATGCAGGATGGAGTCTTGTTGATTGA
>JAITAN010000081.1 GCA_031284105.1 Treponema sp.
ATCGCTATGGCTTCAAAGGGTTTACCGGCTTGAGTTAAAGCAATGCCGATATTATTTAACGCTGATGAGGTCTCCATGAAAAGAAAGTATAACCTACGAAGCCATTCATCGCAAGAGAATGTAAGGATTATGTGCATTCGCTTTTTATCTGTTTTAAAATTTTTCACAACTGTATATTTACATATACAAATATTTGAAGGTGATCTAGAAAGCATGATAAAGGGGTACCGACAACAGGGTCACAAAGAAATACTATGGAATGATGCAAATAACCATAGAGATCAAGTGTCCCCATTGCCATAGCCCTAACATAAGCTGAAGTTCCCTATTTTCAGGGCGGAAGCGGCCGTGCCGACCGCGACAAGCGACACTCCGTTGAGCGGATGAAACAAACGGAGCGCCATTAAATCGGCGGGCGTTTTGATTTCTCGCACACGCCGTATAATTCCGAGTTCGATACATTTCCACTCGTAATCCTTTCCGAGCGGCGGCGGTAACCGGGCTATCGACGGCATACTACACACTTCCGGTGTTTTTTACAGTATACCATTAAACCGAATGCCTGCCATATCTAAGTTAGTGCATATGGGCTGTAGCTCTGCAAAACTGTAAGTTAAGGAGGCATGGGAGGCGTAGTCGATCTAGGGAAGTACTGATTAATTGCAGGAAAGCGGTTTTGAGGATAGTTTATCCGACAACAAAATGAAATACGCCCCTATAACCGGCCTTCTTACCCTGTTTAACCGGGCTTTTTACCCTCCCTCTCCCTCCTTTTTCCCGCTTCCCGGGAAAAAGGGCGGACTACCTCAATCACCCTGCCGCCACCGGTTTTACAGCCTTCATTGCCCACGATCATTTCATCAGTTTCGCGCTCGCAAACAACATATACAGCCACCCGCCGTTCTTCGCTATTCCCCGGTATACCTCTTTCCGGTATCCGAATATCCTCTTCTCTATATAAAATATATGCTCCACTTTGCTCCTCTCTTTTGACTTCAGATACTCTATCTTTCCTTCCCCGTTTGGCTGCCCTATATAGTCCGGATCTTTCACCGCTCCTTATACGCCGCCTCCTATTTCCGCACCGCTCTCTTACGTTTGTTTATTCGCTACTCCTCCTTTGTTTGATACATGCTCGTCGTTCTTTATCTCTTCCCTCTTTTCTATCCCTCTATATCCAGCATCGGCGTTCACAAACTCGCCGTCTTCCCTTATCAGTTTTCCAGCATCCTCTATGCTGTTTACATTCACCGCCGTCCCGCTCACGCCGAGTACCATCCCGCTTCCGGCATCTACCTCTATATGCGCTCTCATCCTGAAATGCCGCTCCTTCCCTTTCTTACTCCGGTACATATCAGAATCCCGACTCTTCGCGCCGTTCTTTGCCGATGCCAGCGCCTCTATGATTGTCCTTCCCCGCATTATCTTCCCCTTCTCTTCCGGCAGTTTATTCACACCTTCAAATATCTTTTTCTGTAATCCCTGCTCGTCAAGCAGATACCGGAAGTTAAGCGGCGCTGCCGCATCGAGCGCCTCGCCGAAATCCAGTCTCATGAACCGCCTCATCGCATAGCAGCTATCGTATAGGAGTTCCTCCAACGCCTCGTCCGCAAGTATAGAACCATATCTGCAGCAGATACATCCTCGGCATGGTTTGATCCCTTTGGGCGGTAGTCCATGTTTCCCATGGAAATAATAGAGGCGTATTTGTCTCTCCGACTTTTCCCACGGTACAAGATGCGCCATAGTATCCAAAAATGCTTCACGGCGGCCTATCCGTTTGCGCTTCCCGTATTCTATGTCGGTACATGTTTGTTGTGCTTTCATACTTCCTATCCGACTACATCCTTCTGACTTTATCAGCGTTGCCCTTGGAGCGAGTTCATACTAATGAAAAGAGGGGAAAAAACGATAAAGTAAGTATGGAACGTACTGAAGAACAATATCAAAAGAGAGAGGGATTGCCGCCGAAACGGCGGGGATCCGTCAAGATAGACAACCGAACGCTGCTCAATGCGCTCATCTACCGGTGTGAACATGGGGGTAAGCGGCGGAGTTTGCCGCAAAGATATGGAAATCGGCATGTACTCTATGTCCGGTTGAGCCGGTGAGTGGAAAAAGGAGTGTTGGAACGAGTGTATAAGGTATTGGCTGGGGAAGGGGTCTCGTATCGGGGAAAGTATGCGCTCTTGATTCAACAACGGTCAAAACACATCCCGACGCGCATGAGTGGAAAAAAACGGCAAACAGGCGATGGGGAAGAGCCGGGGAGGATGGAACGCGAAGATACCCGTTCTCACGGAGGGGGATAGAATGCCGGTTGCCTTCGGGCCGTCGGGAGGCAGCGATCCGGACGCGGTGGAAGGACGGGCACTCCTGAAAACCGCCGAAACATGGGAGCATACGGGTACTCTATTACCGGAGAGGGCGTATGAAGACGAGCGGACACGGTTACGGCGCGAGAGTTGAGGTATACTCCGGTAGTACCGTCGAAACGAAAGCGGGTTCGCCGGTGGGAATATGACAAGGAACTCTCTAAAAGGCGGAATGAGGAGGAGCGGTTTTTCCGGCGGCTCAAGGGATTTCGAGGGATTTGCACCCACTATGACAAGCTGGCTCGTATCTTTTCCGCTTGTATCTATCTCGCTTGTATTTGTTTTGCTTTGCCTTGTGTGAAGTCGCCCTAGGTTTTCTTACAATTCGCGCATACCACCCGCTTCGACCGGCCCCCAATTCCCTCGCCGTCTTCATAACGGAGTACCGTCCTTGATGCCGCCGCATGAACGGGTACGCCGCCGCCGGGGATTCCCTACCGTGAAGATGGCCATCGCTTTTTTAGGATTTCATTCGTCTCCCTCATGTCGACATTTTCTTTCCGCAGCCGAGCCGTCTCTTCATCTCGATCATTTCCTCTACCGGTGAAAGCTTTCATAGGTCCCGTTTCACTCCGCTTCATCTCCCGCATCCATCGAGCCGGCATATTCCGATTTATGCCGAGGTCTTGGGCAAGCCCGCTTCCGCTTTGTGTTCCGGGCAAGTTCCACGGCTCGTTCCTTAAACGCTTTCGTAAAAATAGACTTCTCCCGATATGACGGACGGTAGGTTAAGCGGTGCCGTAATGTGTTAATGCTATCGGTATGGCATAGCCGAGCGCCGAATGTCTACGCCGCTTATTATAATACGGTTCTATATACTCAAATACTTCTACCCTCACCTCCTCTTTTGGGTGCCTCCCTTCTACCTTATCCGCTTCCGCTTTTAACGTCTTAAAAAAACTCTCAGCACAGGCATTGTCCCAACAGTTCCCTTTCCGGCTCATACTCCGTCCGACCGGCGGACGCCACGCCGACGGCGCGTCTCGAAATTCTTTACCGCAATACCGTACTCCCCGGTCCGAATGAAAGAGGAGACCGCTCTTCTGCTTGCGGTTCGTGCGGGCCGTCATAAGCGCATCGCACACATGACCGGCTTCC
>JAITAN010000111.1 GCA_031284105.1 Treponema sp.
TGTGGGCAACGCTCCCGCACGGCTTTGCAGGCGGCCGGCAAAACGGGCTATCAGGTCAGACCTCGGGGATAATTCCCTTGTGCAACGGTACGGCAGGTCAGACCTCATAGGCGTAGAGCGGGAAAGTGTGGGCAACGCTCCCGCACGGCTTTGCAGGCGGCCGGCAAAACGGACTATCAGGTCAGACCTCGGAGATAATTCCCTTTTGCAACGGTACGGCAGGTCAGACCTCATAGGCGTAGAGCAGGAAAGTGTGGGCGACGCTCCCGCACGGCTTTGCAGGCGGCCGGCAAAAGGGGCTATCAGGTCAGACCTCGGGGATAATCCCCTTTTGCAACGGCAAGGCAGGTCAGACCTCTTAGGCGTAGAGCAGGAGAGGGTGGGCAACGCTCCCGCACGGCTTTGCAGGCGGCCGGCAAAACGGTCTATCAGGACCGACCTCTGGGCTAAGCCTCTTTATCTTAGCCAACCCTGGTCAGTCCTGATCTGCGAAGAAAAGGAAAGTGTGGGCTACGCTCCCGCACGGCTTTGCAGGCGGCCGGCAAAACGGACTATCAGGTCAGACCTCGGAGATAATTCCCTTTTGCAATAGTACGGCAGGTCAGACCTCATAGATGTAGAGCAGGAGAGTGTGGGCAACGCTCCCGCACGGCTTTGCAGGCGGCCGGCAAAAGGGGCTATCAGGTCAGACCTCGGGGATAATTCCCTTTTGCAACGGTACGGCAGGTCAGACCTCATAGGCGTAGAGCAGGAGAGTGTGGGCAACGCTCCCGCACGGCTTTGCAGGCGGCCGGCAAAACGGACTATCAGGTCAGACCTCGAGGATAATTCCCTTTTGCAACGGTACGGCAGGTCAGACCTCGGGGATAATTCCCTTTTAGAACCGGTTGAGAATGCCGCAGAATCAGTTGAGAATGCCGCAGAATCAGTTGATTCTATCACAGAATCAGTTGATTCTATCACAGAATCAGTTGATTCTACCGCAGAATCAGTTGATTTTGCCGCGGAATCAGTTGATTCTACCGCGGAATCAGTTGATTCTACCGCAGAATCAGTTGATTCTATCACAGAATCAGTTGAGAATGGTCTATGCCGCGTTACATTTCCATCGTTGAAAGCTGCTTAAAGAAAACGGCGCGCGAATTACAAACTATGGGCAGAACGTCAGAAATCGCATCGGCTGACAAGACGGAAGCTTGACTGCCTTCAAATTATATCTTCTCCAGCAGAGCTTTGCCCAGTTTCCAGTTATCGCCTGCTCCCATGGTGAGGAAGAGATCGCCCGCTCTGAGCATGGGTTTGATGAGGGGAAGCGCGTCCAAAGGCTCTTCCGTATAAAAAATCTTTTTCCTGAAAGGAGCGAGAGGTTCAGTTTTTTCAATCTTTTCAATCTTTTCAATCTTTTCAAAAAGCGTCTTGCCCGTAATGCCGTATGAGCGCGTTTCGCGTGCGGAGGCGTATATCTTATGCAGTACAAGCACATCCGCTCCGGTAAACGCGGTTGCAAACTCATCCAAAAGCGCCGCCGTGCGGCTATAGGTATGGGGCATGAAACTCACGATAAGGCGGCGGCCGGGATAAAAAGCCCTGATCCCCTCAAGGGTGGTTTTTATGGCCGTGGGGTGATGGGCGTAATCGTCCATGAAGAGAACGCCGTTTTGTTCCCCTATAATCTCGGAGCGGCGTTTGCTTCCACAGAAATGTTCAAGCGCGCGCCGCGCGCCTTCAAGCTGTGTTTTGGTCCACAAACCGCGGTTTGCGGCGCCATTTTCGGCACGCACGATAGATGAAACAAGCGCAAGCGCTGCCGCGGCGTTAAGCGCATTGTGTTTGCCGGGCGTCCGTAGGATGAACGGCCCCGCAAAAGCGTTCACTTCAAATACGATCCGCTCATTCTCTACGGAAAAGTTTTTTATCCTGAAATCTCCCTGCGCGGTAAAACCATAGGGCGTAAACGTAATGCCGCGTTTCTCGCTTTTGAGTTTTTTGAGTATCTCGACGACTTCACACGCGCCTTCGTTATCCGCACAGTAGATAAGTTCGCCTCCATGCGGGAGTTTTCTCCCGTATTCGACAAACGCGTCCCGTATGGATTCGTATGTAGGGTAATAGTCCTGATGATCGCTTTCTACACCGGTAAGTACGATCCGTCTGGGATGAAAGGATAAGAAGTGCCTCCGGTATTCACACGTTTCCGCCACGAAGTACGTAGAACCGAGTGAAAGAGTCGAATGTCCGCCGAAATCGCGGACCGCGCTTCCCGCCAGTACCTGCGCGGGCAAACGGGCGCCTTTCAGTAAAGCGCCGGTCAGCGCGGTTGTGGTGGTTTTCCCATGAACGCCCGCAATCCCGGACGAGTCGAAACCGGCTGAATAGGCGCCGAGCGCGTCTGCGTATTTGAGTATGGGGATGCCGCGTCTGGATGCTTCCAAGAGTTCCGGGTTTGTTTCAGGGGAATACGCCGCGGAATGGATAACGAGCGCGATACCCTCGCGTATATGCGCGGCATCAAAGGTTTCAAAGTAGGGAATACCGAGTTCTTTTAGGATAGCGTCCGTATAGAAAACATCGCCCGTATCCGAACCGGTTACCCTAAGGCCGGCGTTGAGTAATAACTCCGCCAGCGCGGACATACCGGTACCTTTGATGCCCACACAAAAAACGCATGAATCCGGCGGCGCCTTAAAAAAAGATTCGCCCATAACCAATGACTACAGACGCTCCGATAAGGCGGTCAGCGCGCTTACCATTTCTTTCTTATACGGTTTGTTGCTTTTTGTATACACCCCTGCAATTTCTTTCAGAAACGCCTTGATGTTCGCTCTGGCAACGGAATCGGCAAGATTCTCTTGCAGATCGGGTAACGTTAAGGTCATGCCGGGTTTAATTAAATCGGGATCCTGCACCGTATCGCTGGAAGCCATCATTATAATCGGGAAATAATAACCGTTCTCTTTTCCATAGCGCGCGGTTGCTATATGAGCGAGCGTGTCGCCTGAAACTACCGTGTAGGTTGTCGCCCTATCAAGGAGTAAACCTGATTTGTACTTATCGTAAACTTCTTCCAACTGTTCCGCCTGCCCCGTTTGGTTCGCCGGTTCCGCCGGTTCCGCCGGTTCCGCCGGTTCCGCTTGTTCCGCTTGTTCCGCTTGTTCCGCCGGTTCCGCTTGCTCCGTTTGGTTCGCCGGTTCCGCCGGTTCCGCCGGTCCCGCTTGTTCCGCTTGGTTCGCCGGTTCCGCCGGTTCCGCCGGTTCCGCTTGGTTCGCCGGTTCCGCTTGCTCCGCTTGCTCCGCCGGTTCCGCCGGTTCCGCTTGCTCCGTTTGGTTCGCCGGTTCCGCCGGTTCCGCCGGTTCCGCCGGTTCCGCCGGTTCCGCCTGTTCCGCTTGGTTCGCTTGGTTCGCTTGGTTCGCCGGTTCCGCCGGTTCCGCCGGTTCCGCCGGTTCCGCTTGCTCCGTTTGCTCCGTTTGGTTCGCCGGTTCCGCTTGTTCCGCCGGTTCCGCTTGCCCCGTTTGCCCCGTTTGGTCTGTCTGTTCTGTAGTATCGCCGCCGGCCGGACTGCTTTTACAAGAAGCGGCGGGAAGAACGGCGATACCGATAGCCGCTAAAAACAAAACGAATTTTTTCATAAAACCCCTCTAAGAAACACTGCGGCCTAGCGCCGCAGTCAAAAATTAACGTGAACAACAGTTCACACAATAACGCACAATTACTGATAGGTACGAGTATAGTTGATTCTTTATTTATGTTCAAGGAGCGGCTGTCCATGGGAACCCCACGTAGAGGCGGATCAGCCCTTCCCGCGCCAATCCCGCGGCATTATAGGCAACGGGCAATAATGTACGCTTCAAGTCGGGTTGTAATGACCGGGGACTTGCCGCCCCGGTCCCGCGCTTATGGACGCGCTGTAGAAAAGATGCGGGGGAACGAGGTTCCCCCGCGCCCCCATACGTTGGCTTCAAGCGGGGCCTAATGGCGCGGCGTGCCGCTCCTTAACTGTTCTCGCTCTCCGGTCCGGTATACGCGGGTTTGGTCTGCTGCGGTTCGGCGGGTCCATCAGCCTTGACGGGATTCTCCCCGGCTGCTGCCGCGGCGCCCGCTGCTACGGGCAAATATACCACGTGCTGACGCGGCGTATCGCTCATCTTAAACAGTTTGATCCCCTCATCGGGAAAATATTTCTTCACCGATGCTATGGCGCGCTCAATGCGTTCCGCCTCCGCTTCCTCGCACCACACCACAATCACAAAGTTTTCTTCGGGCCACACCGCGTCCCCCATGCGGGGACCCGATGTGCCGACGCCGAACACGCCTGGAAACCGCGTGTAATACCCCGCGGCTTTTTCATGCCGGAAGGCTTCAAGAATGTTTTCTTCAATCGAATGATTGGCAATAATCTCAATGCGTATCACAATGATCCTCCCTTAAACACGCCGTTATCGGCATCAGGACTGTCAAGCAGCCGCTGCCCGCTTCCCGTACGTACAGAAGCAGCAGCCTGAGCCGCCTTTGCCTGCTTCTTGCTGAGACCCGCCGCAATGCGCTCCCTGCGGGCTTCGGCTTTTGCCCGCCGCGCATCGGAACGTTTATTGAAAATAGCGTAAATCGTGGGCATGAGGAAAAGCGTCATCAAGGTGCCGAAAGAAAGCCCGCCGAATACGGTCTTGCCGATGGGTCCAACCATTTCCGAGCCTTCGCCCGGGAAGAACGCCATGGGAATAAGCCCGATGACGGTGGTTAAGGTTGACATGAGAATGGGGCGCAGGCGGTTGCCGGCGGCCTCAACACAGGCTTCGTGCAGAGAATAGCCCCGCTTGCGCAGCAGATTCGTATAGTCAACCAACACGATGCCGTTGTTCACAATGACGCCCAGCACCACCAGCAGTCCAACCGCGGTAAAAATATTGAACATTTCGCCCGTTATGAAATAAATTGCGACAATACCGATCAACGACAGCGGAATCGTGAAGATAACAATGAACGGGTCTATAAAGGATTCAAAAATACTCGCCATAACGCCGAACACCAAAAAAATCGCCACAACCACAATCAACATAAACTTTTGCATCATCTCCATCATTTCCGAGTTATCGCCCGCGTACTCTATAACCACATCGTCTTCGTTGGGGATCGATCTGGTAATTTCCGCCCTGACTTTCTCTTCCAGCACATTGAGCTTTGTTCCCGGATTCGTACTTGCGGTAACATGGATAACACGGCTCTGGTTTTCACGGTTAATGGAAAGCGGTCCCGTCCCCTTCTTGTAAGAAGCGAAATTGGAAAGCGGCACGCGCCCCGCTATCTGGCTGGTTACAAATATCTGATCCAATTCGGGCAGCGTGTTGCGATCCGCCTCCGCAAGAATAAGGATCACGTCATAATCATTACCGCCGGATTTATAGCGGGTCGCGGTAAGCCCGTCAATCGCGGCTTTTATTTCGTTTCCCACGGTATAGGTATTCAAACCCAAAGAATAAAGCCTTTCCCGATCTATTTCGATCTCAATTTGCGGCAGCCCGTCCGAAAGGGAAATGTTAGGCTCTCTTATTTCGGGTATGCCTCTAAGAACATCCGAGATTCGCTCGGCTACTTGCTTTCCTTTCACCAGATCATCGGTCCTGATGACAATATCAACCGGATTGCCGCTGCCCATCATCATGCCGCCGCCTTGCGAAAAGGAGATGGTAACCCCGGGAAATTCGTTGAAATGCCGGCGTATCTTCATCTTAATGTCATCCACGCTGTCGATACGCTCCTCATATTTCAATAATCTGATGCTGAGCGAACCGGAATTGCTGTTGCCGCCGCCCATGAGTCCGCCGCCGCCGCCCGCGTTCAGCACAAGCTGGTCATAACCTTGCACCTCTTTCTCAACGATAGCCTGTAGTTGCCGCAATGTCGCTTCGGTTTCGGCAAGAGGCGTTCCCATAGGGAGCGTAACGCTTATGGATACCGAGTCCGCGGTCTGCTCGGGCATGAATTGCCAGCCGATTACCGGTATCATCAGGATGCTCCCTATAAAAATCGCCAACAGCCCGATAATAACGATGAGTTTATGCCGCAGCACCTTATCCACAGCCTTACGGTAGGCGTTGTCCAGCGCCTTAAAGAAATTCTCAAACATTTTGTCTATAGCCGCAAGAGGACCGCGCAAAGGTTTTTGTTTGCGGGTAACTAGCGGGAAATAATGGCTTGAAAGCACCGGCACCAATACCATGGCGACAAAGAGCGAAATCGCCAAAGAGATGACAATGGTAAACGCAAGTCCGGCAAAGAGTTCTCCCGCCATTTCAAGCAAGCCTTGGAACATTACCAGCGGCGCGAACACACAGACTGTGGTAAGCGTCGAGCCGATGATGGCGACCAGCATTTCCGATGTGCCGAGCACCGCAGCGGGATGGAGCTTCGCCCCTTTTTCGCGGTAATGGTAGATATTTTCCAGAATAACGATGGAATTATCCACCAGCATACCGATGCCGAGTACCAAGCCGGCAAGCGTCATAAGATTCAAGGTAAGCCCCGCGAAATACATGAACATAATAGTAATAATGATTGACACCGGCATACTGATGCCGATGATCAAGGTTGGTTTTATGGAACGCAAAAATATGAAAAGGATAATAACCGCAAGCAAAGCGCCTGAAACCGCGCTGGAAGTTACCTGATTGATAGAATTTTCAATCACATCCGTGGTATTGGACAGTTCGGTAATCTTAATATCTTGAGGAATTTCTTTGGCGATGCGGGTAATCCGCTCGCGCAGCGCCTTCGCCGTTTGTACGGAATTCTTCCCGCTCTGTTTCTGTACGGAAAGCTGTACCGCCGGAATGCCGTCTACCAGCACGGTACTCGTTTCATCACGGAAACTTTCAAATACATTGGCAATGTCGCGGAGGTATATACTGCGGGGCAAATCAACCTGCCCGTTTACCACGCCGCCGCCTTTATAAGAAATGACCGTGTTGCGGATTTCGTCAAGGGACGTATACTCGCCCATAGTGGTCAAAATATAGGAAAGCCCCCCGTCCGTAATGGTTCCCGCAGCGGTCTGGTTGTTTTGAGACGCGATCATCTGCTGCAACTGGGTAACGGTTAAATTGTAGGCCTCCAGTCTGCTCTGCGGGATTTCTACACGGATTATCTTTTCGCGCCCGCCGCTTACGCTTGCCGTAGCGACGCCCGGCGTCTGTTCAATACGCGGTATAATGGTATTTTCCGCGATTTCCCTCAATTCCTCCGGCGTACGGTTGCCGGTTACCCTAATGTTCATGATCGGGATCATGGATGGGTTAAATTTAAAAATCATGGGCGTGTCCGCGCCGGTCGGCAGGTAGTTTCGCACCCGCTCAAGCGCGTCCCGCACCGAGTTTGACGCATCCGCCAAATCGGTACCATAGGTAAACTCCATAATTACCATGCTTGAGCCTTTCGATGACGTTGAAGTTACCGCTTCAAGACTTGAAACGCTTGACAAGGCGGCTTCCAGCGGGCGTGTAACGCTTCGCTCCACTTCTTCAGGTCCCGCTCCGGCGTATGTTGTCATAACCACAAGGTACGGCGGGTTGATTTCCGGCGTCAGATCAATCGGCAAATTGATAAGGGCAAAAAGCCCTAGCCCGATAAGCAATACAAATATAATAAAAATGGTAGTCGGTCTTCCGACTACACCCTTTGCAATACTCACAAATATCTCCTAAATTGTACCGTTCCTTCACCAGCAACGGGGTCTACCACACAAGAACCGCATCCGGTTCCTTACCGGAACCACTCACGGCTCCTTACTGGAGTGAACCTTCACTCCTTACTGGAGTGAGCCTTCACTCCTTACTGGAACCGCTTACGGTTCATTCACCGCTTTCCAGAGGCTGGATATGTTCAACCACATTGATGCGGGAGCCATCGTTCAACATGCTCTGCCCTTTCACGATGATTTCTTGATCGGGCGCAAGCCCTTCCTGTATTTCAAGTACATTGTCCACCAAAATTCCGGGTTTCACGATAGTCTTCTTTGCGATCATGAAAGCGGGGTCTTCCGGATCCGTCGCGGTTGTAAACACATGATCCTCCCCGAAGCGGGAAACCAAAGCCGTCGCCGGAATCTTCACGATGTTATTTTTTTTCTCGGTAACGATCCGTACCTTGGCAAACATACCCGCTTTCAGTCTTGAACCGGAATTACTCACATTGATCTTCACTTCCATAGTACGGGAGGTTGGATCAACGGTCGGGCTTATTTCCGTAACGCTGCCTCTGAACGTCTCACCCGGGTAGGCGTCCAAGAAAATCTCGCATGATTGGTTCAGGGCAATTTTTGAAATAAACCGTTCCGCAACGTACACCCGCGTCTCAAGAGCGCCGCCTGCCGCGATGCGCGCAAGAGGCACGGTTTGGGCAACGGTCATACCGAGTTGAGCGGGCAAGGCCACCACGGTTCCCGCTATGGGAGCGCGGGCTATGCCGGGAACATAGGTCATACCGGGCTTGGACGGGTCAACGGCGGCAATCGCTTGATTCCTGCTGATGCGGCTTCCGACCGAAACATACAGGCGGGTAACCTTACCCGCTACATCGGAATAAACATCCACCGTGGAGCCGGAAATAATATCCCCCGAAAGGGAAAGGTACTCGCTGATTTGTCCTTGAACAGCCGTCGTTGTGTTCACGGCGAAAACCGGCTTTTCCACAGGTATGTCAACGGCCGCGGCCGCGTCTTTGTTTTCCGTCTTGGCGCAGCCTGCAAGCAGTACAGTCAGCGCCGTTATCGTAAGTATGATAATTTTGCTTTTCATAGTCTCTCACTCCTCAACTGTTTGAGCGCCCTTGATTGAAAGCGTTCCAAATGAAACGCCTACGGCATACTCAAGATCGATAAGTCCCAGAATATAGGTATAATGCTGGGCTAAAAGTCCCAAACGCGCTTGATTAAGCTGATCCCGTGCGTTTTGTACATCTAAAAGGCTTTGCAGACCGGCTCCATACGCTTGATCCGTTGCACGGTACGAGCGCTCCGCCAAATCCACGGTTCTTTGCAGCGCCTCAATAGAGACTTGCGCCTTTTGCAACGAAAGAACGATATTGTATACTTCCATCTCGGCGCCTTGTACAGCCTGAGCAAGCCCTATATTGGCGGTCTTGATGCCGTTGTCGATGTCTCTCAGCCCTTGCTTTTCGGTTCCCCATGGTAAAAAACCGTTTAGACGGAACGCTAGGGTAAAGCTGAACATACCGGAAGACTGGGTTTTCCAAATATTCGACTCGAATTTGGGATTATCAAAAAGATCCCCATGCCACGTCGGATCCATATTCCATGACAGGGACAGGGTCGGCGTGTATATTTGATAAAATGTTTTTTTGCGCGTGCTTTCCAGCAGCCTTATCTGCTGCTTGATTTCCAATATGTCGGGCTTGCTGTTCGCCGCTTGAGAGATAAGGTTTTTTATATCCATGTCAATAAAATCAACCGATGTGTCCAATGGCTCAAGCTCAAATACGGTGTCGTAGGGCATTCCCACATACATGGCGAAATTCGCAAGCAGCATCTTGTAATTGTTTTCAAGCTCGTCAATTTCCGGCTTCAAGTTTTCTTTGGCAACCTGCGCCTGCAAAAGACTCAATTCCGGCACAAGCCCCGCGCGGTAATTCGCCCGCGCGGTAGTTTCCTGCCGTTCCGCTGCGGTGTAACTTTCCTTCTTGAGTTTGATATTTTCCTGTACCAAAAGGATATTGTAGTACGCCTTCCGTATATCTCTCTCTAACTGCGTCTTTGCCTTTGCGTAACTGATAAGCCCGCTCTCATAATCAAGTTTGGTATTGTTCATGCCTTCAAATACCGAAAAATTCAGTTGGAGGGATAATGACAGGTTGCCTTGAATGAGCCACAGGGGATCGAGTTCGATCACCGTTGCCCCGATGGTCTGCGTTGTACCGATGTTCTGCCGCCCTATTGTTCCGCGTATGTCCGCGGTAGGGATGAACGCATTCCAAGAGGTATCCTGTTTTCGCTTTTTGGTATCCACACTCACTGCGGATGATTGCAGACCGAGGTTGTTTTTGACGGACAAAGCTACCGCCTCGTCCAGCGATATTCGCCTCGTCTCCACAGTCGAGTCAGGAGGACCTTCCTGTCCAAAAACATGCGCCGTTTGCAAAAACGCCGTTTGTAAAAAGAGCAATACATACACACAATGTACGCTCACCGTTCTCTGTCTTTTCATAGACACTCCCTTTGTCTGCGCGGAACGCACTGTATGCCGAACCGCGCAAATCCATATAAAGTCGCATTTACAAGGTAAATGCGGGGCAGACAAAAATCCACTTTCATCTGCCATTAGCCCGCATACGCGCAGCTTGAATCGATTCCTAAAGTAATAAACCTATACAACATACGAAGGTTACTAGTATCCGATTTTAAATTTTTTTTTATGTTCCTTTCCATTGCGCCGGAGCCCCCCCCCCCCCCCGTAAGCGTATTTACAACAAGAAAAAATATCAGGTGATGAGTCAATACGGAAAAGCCATTTTCGGGGATTATCTCTGAAAAAAGAACGGAAGAACGGGCTATATCGAAATCACCGCATTGCTTCTGCTTTTCTAGTGAAGGAACTATTTTTCTTATTTTAAGCCAATCCATAGCTGAAAGGATGTCCGGTACCGAATAGAAATAATTTGCGATAACATTCATTATAATATACAACTGTTCTTCAGGTTTTTCAGACAGATGTTTCCCTTCTTCCGCAAAAGAAATGAGCCGCTCGAATTCGTTCATGAAGAACCTGATGATCATATCCCGTTTGTTTTCAAAATGGTAATACAAGGAACTTTTCGATAAACCTGATTTTTGCGCTATCTCTTGTATTGAGACGCCCCACGGACCGGATTCCGCAACCGCTGCGGCAATGCCTTTCAACAGGGCGTTTTCTTCACCCGCAACGCGTACGGACTCCGCTTTCTTTTCAATGCTTTCATAATCAAGCGATTGTATCGTCTCTTTGCCAAAACGCAATCCGTACAAAATTTTCTCCACCGTAAAATCCGTGAGTTCTTTTATTTCCTCGTCGGTAACCGGTTTTTTCTCGCCTTCTCCCAGTTTGGCATTACGGTTTTTATGAAAATAGGCAAGGATAAACGTCAGGGTAGCGACACTAAACTGTATTGTCAAAGGCTCCGCATTGTACCAAGACATATCAACACCTCGCTCCTGAAGCTGCCGGTACATGGTGTCCATTACGCTGGTACCGTACACCTTAATCAGAAAAAAAATAGAAAAACTCTCGTTCCTCGTATAAAACTCTACCATCACCCGTATTATAATGAAGATATTCTCATATTTCTGTTTCGTTCTAGCCGTATCGTAAAAAGGTTTGATAAAAGCGGCATAAACATCAAAAAAGTACCGGTACATGGCATTGAGCAAATCGCCCTTGCTTTTGAAATGACGGTACAAGGCGGGCTTGCTAACGTTAAGAGCCTGAGCAATAGCAGTGAGACTGGTAGATTGGTAAAATTGCCGCCCCCATACATCAAAGGCGGCCGTGATAATGTCTTCTCGTGTCATAGATAGCTAACGAACAGTCGTTAACATAGAGAATAACAATCATTTACCGTAAAGGCAACAACATTTTAAAAAATTTTTATTCACAAAAGGAACCATATGCGATACTTACGCGCTATCTTTAGGACAAAGCGGTTCGCCGACGCTTACATTTAAGACTGTCTATAGCTACCTGCGTCATTTTATCACAGATTTCATTGTAGGTATTTCCCGAATGTCCCTGCACCCACTCCCACTCTATGGGGATATTACCTACTTCAAGGGTGAGCGCATCTAATTTTTTCCATAGGTCTTGATTTTTTACAGGCTTCTTGTCTGAATTACGCCAGCGGTTCCCTTTCCACAGAAATATCCACTCGCTGATACCCTTTTGAACATATTGAGAATCTGTGTACACCGAAATCTGATGCGAACGTTTGCTTAAAGTAGGCAGCAGCTCCTGCATGGCTTCCATGGCGTTTGTTACCGCGGCCAATTCCATACGGTTATTAGTGGTGAACACATCCGCGCCCCATTTCTCGGCGAGAACTTTTTTATTACCCAGTATTATATAAGCCCAACCGCCTGGTCCGGGGTTACCATGGCAGCCGCCATCTGTGTAAATTGCTATTTTCATAATACAAGAAGTATGCGGTGAATAATACGATCTGTCAAGTATATAAAAGGTATAAAACGCATCTCCCGGATAGTATATCGGAATTTTCCCCATAATAAACAACTAACCGCATAAACAGATACTACCATCGGATCGCGTATTAAAGAAGAGAGCGGGAGAACATATACGCTTATTTATATGCCGGCGGTGGTTCTGTTGGTGTGCTAATTTACTTTTCAGCGCGTACATTAGAGCGTAACCATCTGGGGATCGAGTGATGACTCAAGCCGGCGCGCAGGCTGCGTCAAAACAAACCGAAGCCGATTACGGCACGCCGAAAATTGATGCCGCGGATGCGCTTTGGGACAACGCGCCGGAAATCCCCGTCAATCGGCATCTTCCGGCTTGGGGCGGCGGAGAGCGCGAAAGTCTGCCGGACAACAAGAAGCTGTACGTCCTTGTAACTGCACATAATGCGGCAATGAACAAAACCAATGCAAATCCGCAAGAATAGAATTCCGTTGAGGTTGCTATTGATGAAAATAACGGCAAAGCAAAGACGTTTGAGAAAAACAATGGTCAATATAGGGTAAATTTCGACAATGACGCGGACTTCAATCCCGCATCAGCACAGAGCGGCTTTAATCCGCGACCGCTGTATCAGACGGGACACCGTTGCGATGCAGATGCGGTTGAGGACTATATTGTAGAATGATCCGACCGGTAATTCCGCAAAGGATACGTCAGGTTATGGCGTATTGAAACTCTGATGGAAATAACCACGCGCCGTTTCCAACACGGATCGGGTGCAATACGCCCATAGATTGGTTCAGACTTCAGGCATAGGTCAGAGTAATGATTAGAGATGGATCGGGATAGTGATCGGAGGTGAATCGGGGTAAAGATAGGAGGTGGATCGGGATAGTGATCGGAGATGGATCGGGGTAGGAAGCGGAGATGGATCGGGGTAGAGAGCGGAGATGGATTAAGTCAGATCTATGATATAAGATGAGTCAGCATACTGATATGGCTTGGTTCAGATTACTGATATGGGATGGTTTAGGCAGCCGGAACGGGTTAGCATACTGATACGGATCGGATCAAGTTAATGGGTCAAGATGCTCATGGATCAGGTCAGACCTCTGGCATGAGACGGTTCAGGCCATTGATATGGGATAGTTCAGCATACTGACACAGCTCGGATCAGGCGCTGACATAGGACAGGTCAGACCTCTAATTATAAGTCTGGTCAGGCTGTTGATGCGGGACGTGTCAACACACTAATACAAATCAGGTCAGACCTCTGATATGGAACGGATCAGGCACTGACATAGAATAGGTCCGACCTCTGACATGAGATGATTCAAGCTGTTGATATGGGACGGTTCAGCATACTAACACAGCTCGGATCAGGCTGCTGACATAGGACAGGTCAGACCTCTGACATGAGATGGTTCAGATTACTGATATGGGATGGTTTAGGCAGCCGGAACGGGTTAGCATACTGATACGGCTCGGATCAAGCTGATGGGTCAGGCTGCCCATCGATCAGGTCAGACCTCTGACATGAGATGGTTCAGATTACTGATATGGAATGGTTTAGGCAGCCGACACGGATCAGGTCAGACCTTTAATTATAAGTCGGTCAGACTGTTGATGCGGGACGTGTCAACACACTAATACAAATCAGGTCAGACCTTTGACATGAGGTGATTCAGGCTATTGATATGGAACGGGTTAGCATACTGATACGGCTCGGATCAAACTGATGGGTCAGGCTGCCCATGGATCAGGTCAGACCTCTGACATAGGCAGCAGAGAACCCTTCACTATGTATAGGCCGGTAGTATTTACAGATCGGTCTGAAACACCATAAAATATCCGTCAAGATGATGCTTTAACGGGAATATCGAATATTTTTTACTCTCATCAT
>JAITAN010000123.1 GCA_031284105.1 Treponema sp.
GCGGGAGATGAAGCGGAGTGAAACGGGACATATGAAAGCTTTCACCGGTAGAGGAAACGCGCGGGATGAAGAGACGGCTCGCCTGCGGAAAGAAAATGCCGGCCTGAGGGAGACGAATGAAATCCTAAAAAAAGCAAGAGCCGTCTTCACGGTAGGGGGAATCCCCGGTAGCGGCGTACCCGTTCATGCGGCGGCACCAAGGACGGTATCCGGTTACGAAGATGGCGGGGGAATTGGGGGTAAGTCGAAGCGGGTAGTATGCGCGGCTTGTAAGAAAACCTAGCAGACACGAGCAGACGGACCGGGCGCTCGTGAGGCTCATCAGCCGGATACGTGAAGCGCACCGGGGGCGTTATGTGAGTCCGCGGGTATGGCGGACCTTGCTTCAGGAGTTTCGGGTGAGGGTACGCCGAAAACGGGCGGAACGGCTGATGAGGGAGCGGGGATTGAAGGCTCGAAGGAAGAAGAGCAGGATGAACACGACGGACTCAAGACATTCACCGCCCGCGGCGGAGAACCTGTTGAACCGGGAGTGTAGAGCGAGTGTCCGACATAACGTATCTGAAGACCGACGGCGAGTGGCAGTATTTGACGGTGATACTCGATTTATGGGATCGCAGCGTGATAGGATGGGCATTTTCGGAAGACATGGAAGCCGGTCATGTGCGCGACGCGCTTATGACGGCCCGCACGAACCGCAAGCCGAAGAGCGGTCTCCTCTTTCATTCGGATCGGGGAGTACGGTATTGCGGTAAAGAATTTCGAGACGCGCTGTCGGCGCGGCGTCCGCCGGTCGGACAGCGTATGAGCCGGAAAGGGAACCGTCGGGGCAATGCCCGTGCGGAGCGTTTTTTTAAGACGTTAAAAGCGGAAGCGGATAAGGCGGAAGGGAGACAGACGAAAGAGAAGGAGATGGTAGCGGTATGTGAGTATAGGGAACCGTATCATAATAAGCGCCGTATCTCTACGGCGCTCGGCTATGCTGCACCTGCCGCGTAACCTACCGTCCGTCACATCGGGGGAAGTCCAAATGGATAAGGCGCTTAATCAAATGGATAAGGCGCTAAATCAATTGGATAAGGGGCTTAATCAATTGGATAAGGAGCTAAATCAAATGGATAAGGCGCTAAATCAATTGGATAAGAGGCTTAATCAATTGGATAAGGCGCTTAATCATTTGATTAAGCGGCTAAATCAATTGGATAAGGGGCCTAACATGCTTCCCATTCGGCGAAAACAAATAAATATGTCGTTAAGAGTAAAGCATTAGCGCCGAGAAGGTTTTATTATGCCGGCCGCGAACGCCGGTTTCGATAATCGGGTAATTCGGAACACGCCGGGGCAGAACCCGATGCGAACAACCATTCCGGCCGCGGGCAGGAACACGGTCAACGCGCCGGCACGGAATATACGGCGGGAATTGCGGCCTTGGGCTATGCGCCTAAAGCGCGCGTTGCCGATAGGCCTTTGACAAGCGGCGGGATTGGGCCGCGTGCCCGGTCAACAAACGAAGGGCTGAAATCCGCGCTTTCGGACATCAAAATCAACGGAGAAGGAGCGGAACGGCCCGCGGGAATTGCGGCCTTGGGCTGTGCGCTTGAAAAAGATATTGCCGATAGGCCTTTGACAAGCGGCAGGATTATACCGCGTGCCTAATCAACCGCCGAAGGGCTGAAATCCGCGCTTTCGGACGCCCTCGGTGGGGCGATGGCGTATTTGTCAGACTTGAAAAGCATCCGCGCCGCTACGGGTTCTGCGTGCAACGCGGGCAAAGGCGGGCGGCCCCATGTTTTGCTTGCGCTAGCGCTATCGGAGCGAGATGCAAAACCGTCAATTCGTATCTCCTATGGAAGGTATAACGCCATAGACGAAGCGGAAAAAAATCGTAACCGCGGCTAAAGGCGCATACGCAGAAACCACGGCAGGCCGTTAGTCCGCAGCAAGCTCATGGGTGTATCAAAAATCATAGGGTACGCCGTCAAAATTACCGTTGTTTTCATTTTCGCTCCATTCCTACGCCTCACGCCGCCGCATTGCACGCGGCCGCATACGCACGGGACGTCGGCGGCTTTTTTACCCGCATTAAATAAATAGGACCCGTACCCACGACTTTGGCAAGGGTTAATGGGGGGAACAATACCATGATCGTATATCTTGCGATCTATTGGTATACCAAGCCGGCAAGAGGCGATCATGGCGCCGCCTTTTTTTTATCGGTATCTGTGGAATCAATAGAGGACGGGGCGGTTCTCCCCAATACATGGCCGGGTCTTAGGATTCCGCTTTTTTGTGTCCATACCGTTCCCCGCGGCGGTTTTCTAAGACGCGGGAGGAGCCTGTCCTAACGTTTGTGTAATTGACCGATCTGTGAACGGAATACGGTGAGAGAAATGGACCGGGCCGATTGGCAGCCGGGGGGCCGGTCCTTACCAGAAATACCTTACGCCGGCGTTGAAGATACGCTGCCGTTTATTGCCCGGTATGTTGATGTGCACATAATCGCCGGAACGCTCGCTGTGCCCCATTTTGCCGAGGATGCGCCCGTCAGGGCTTGTGATGCCTTCTATGGCGAAATAGCTGCCGTTCGGGTTATCGGGCTCCTCCAGAGTAGGATGCCCGGCCGCGTCAACGTAACAAAAAGCGACCTGCCCATTATGCAGAAGCCGCGTCCCTCCTTCATCATTGATGACAAATTTACCCTCTCCGTGGCTTACCGGCACAACGTGTACCGTCCCCTCGTCTTCAAGCGCAAGCCACGGTGAATGATTCGGCATAACCCGCGTTCTGACCATTCTGGAAATATGCCGCCCGACGGTGTTGAACGTCAGCGTGGGAGAAGCCGCCGTTCTATCGCATATTACACCGTCCGGCACGAGTCCAAGTTTAATGAGCGCCTGAAACCCGTTACAGACGCCGAGCATCAGACTATCCCTTGCGAGAAATCTGTTTACCGCATCCATAATGCGGGGCGATCTGAACACGGTGGCGATGAATTTTCCCGATCCATCCGGCTCGTCTCCGGCGCTGAACCCGCCGGAAAGCGCGATAATCTGGGCATCGTCAATAGCGGAAGCCAATTCCGCGATTGATTCCGCAATAGCCTCACGCGCAGCATTTCTGAAAATGACGAGTTTGGTACGCGCCCCGGCCGTGCGGAAACTCCTTTCCATATCCCATTCACAGTTTGTTCCCGGAAATACAGGGAGAACCACCAACGGGGAGGAATAATGGGGAGAGGGATGAGGATTGGGATAATGGCCGGAAAAACCGCGGCCCAATACTTGCATATCGTCTTTATATTGCAAACACGCCGCGTCCCTGCGTCCGGTAACGGGGTACACATCCGTAAGCGGATACTCATACGCGCGGCGGAGTACCTCAAGAGGAATTTCCGCGGATACTTCTTCAGGAAGTCCGTCGGTAACGCCTGAAATACGGAAAACGGTATCCGCAACCGTTGCGCCCATGATGCGGTAAGCGGGCGCGGCCGCATCGCGGGTATCAAGCACCGCTTTTGCCGTTTCAATGTCTTTTATTTCAAGCAGTACGGAACCTTGATAACCGCATCCAAGCGCGGCATCTGTTTTTTCCAGTTTTTCCATGTCTACTTCAACGCCTTGCATATTACCGAATGCCATGACCGCCAATGACGCGGCCGCGCCTCCGGCGCCCACCGGATATGCTGCGGACACCAGAGACGCTTCTCCCAGACGTGCAAGGACATTCATATTCGCCTTGAAAACCTCCCATTCATTGCGGGAAGGATCCTGATACAAAAGTACGATGGTATTCCCGCTTGGGCCGCTTAAAGCGCCGGAACGCACCTTTGCGGCAGGCGCGACGCCGGCGGCAAAGGCGACCAGCGTCGGCGGCACGGTAAGGCGGATATTGCGTTCTTCGTCATTGTAGGTACCGGACATGGAATCTTTGCCGCCGATGGCAGGCACACCGAGTTCCAACTGGGCTTCAAGCGCGCCGAGTAAGGCGGATATGGGCTTTACCCATGTCGCTGCGGAGTCCGGACGCTCAAAATATTCCTGCAGCGAAAGCCTCATCTTCCATGGGCCGCCGCCCATACACGCGCATTTCGCCAATGCTTCCCGTACCGCGCCCTTCGCGCCTTCGTAAGGATCGGCGGCCGACACATCGGGGTCAAATCCGAATGTCATGATGCTTGCGGTACGGCTTTCTTTTTCTAAAGCAGGAAGCAGCGCGGCCATGCCGCACTCACTCGTGCCTTGTTCCGCGCCGCCAAAGGGAAACAGCACGGACCCCGCGCCGATGGAACCGTCAAACCGTTCCTGAAGCCCGCGCCTGCCGCCCGAATGGAGAGACGCAAGTTCCCGTTCGAGATTATCAAGCATGGCGGTTGGCAGAGTAGGCAAGATAGTTTCTTTTTTCGCTTTATCGCCTTTATCGGCAGGCTGCGGTCTTTGACCCGCGGAAACGGCGGATAAAGAAATCGTGCGTTTCGCGCCGTTCGAGTTGAGAAAAGTACGTGAAAGATCGACAATGAGCTTTCCCTGCCGGAACATACGGACGCGGCTTTTATCCGTAACGTAGGCAATGACGACCGCGTTAAGATTCTCTGCTGCGGATGCGGTTAGAAAGGCGTCAACGTCTTTCGCGTCAACCACAACGGCCATACGTTCTTGGGATTCGGAAATGGCAAGCTCAATACCGTCAAGTCCGGCGTATTTCTTGGGTATCGCATCAAGGTTTATATCCACCCCCTCGGCGAGTTCCCCAACGGCCACGGATACGCCGCCCGCGCCGAAATCGTTACATCGTTTGATGAGTTTTGTAACCGCGGGATTGCGGAACAGGCGCTGTATCTTCCGTTCCTCAACCGGATTACCCTTCTGAACCTCCGCGCCGGACGTTTCCACCGATTCGCCCGTATGGGCCTTTGAAGAACCGGTAGCGCCTCCGATGCCGTCCCTTCCGGTTTTGCCGCCAACCAAAATCACCGCATCGCCCGCTTTAGGCTTCTCGCGGCGCACCCACGACTCGGGTACAGCAGCTATGACCGCGCCCAATTCCAGATGTTTCGCCGCATAGCCGGCATGGTAGAATTCGGCTACCTGTCCGGTCGCAAGCCCTATCTGATTACCGTATGAAGAATACCCTGCGGCAGCCTCGCGTGCGATCTTTATCTGCGGCAGCTTACCCGCCGGCGTTTCGTGCAGCTTCTGAGCCGGATCGCCGCATCCCGTAATCCGCATGGCCTGGTAAACAAACGCCCTGCCGGAAAGCGGATCGCGGATCGCTCCGCCGAGACAGGTCGCAGCGCCGCCGAACGGCTCAATTTCGGTTGGATGGTTGTGGGTTTCGTTCTTGAAAAGCAAAAGATACGGTTCGGTTTCACCATCGGCGAATTCGGCTTGCACTTTAATAGTACAAGCGTTTATTTCAGGCGACTCATCCACATCAGGAACCAATCCCCGCCTTTTAAGCGCCTTGAGTCCAATGGTTGCAATATCCATAAGCGTCGGCAAAGACGGCGCTCCCTCCTTCCGCGAGTTTTCACCGTAGACTTCCCGCCGCGCTTTTTTGTATACGTCAATAGCCCTCTGCAATGCCGTCCGAACACTTCTTTTATCTAATCTTTTTTCTAAATTTCTATCTAAAGATTCTTTCTCCAGAAAATCAAAGAAATCTTCAAACTCCGTAGTAAATGTCGTGTGCCTGCAATGATCGGACCAGTACGTATCCAGCACCTTGAGTTCCGCTACGGTAGGGTCTCTATATATAGAAGAAAAGTACTGTTTACAGAACAACATATCATCAAAGGACATGGCGTACTGTTTCGCCAAATGGGCAAGTTCGCTGTTAGACGCGGCCGAGAAACCGCTTAAAACCGGAACATCCTTACCGGGAAGCGGAACATCCTCCAGAGAAACCGGTATTGCGTGGGACACTTCATCAGAATCAACGGGATTGATGATATACTTTTTTATTGCAGCAAAGGTTTCTTCAGAAAGCCGTATCGAACACGGGTCTTTTGTCTGCAAAATATACACACGCGCGGTTTTCACAATAGGACGGACGCCGAATATGAGTTCCACGCATTGTTCCGCGGAATCCGCCCGCTGATCGTACTGCCCTGTCAGATAGGCAACGCCGAAGTACGGTTCGTTTTTACCTGCCGGAACATCTTTTTCCACAAAAACCGTATCGCATTGAGGTTCCGAAAAGACGGATGCGATAGCCCGCAAAAACTGTTCTTTGTTCAAGCCCTCCACATCGTACCGGTACAGTATACGAATTGAGGACAAATCCTCAATGTCAGGACATTGAACGCGCAGGAAAGAAACCAGATCGGACTTCAAATGGTCCGCTTCAACGGCAAACTTCCGCTTTTTCTCTACATATACGCGGTTAATAGACATGTGATCTCCTGTGAATTGTCAAATTTGGTTGTTATCAGAGCATCAGGCGGTTCCATCGGTGAAGCCGCGATCAGAAAGTATCGTTTTGATCCGGTCAAACAGACCGTATGCCTGAAGAAGCCGCTCCGTCATACTCTTTGTTTCCGCAAGCGTAACTTTTCCATCGTCTATAGCCAGTATCAGAGCATCGGTCAGCTGTTCCGCCGTGCGGGTATGCTCAAGGATGCTGTTGTACACTTCAAAAAACTCATCATGCGTCAACATTTCATCCACATCGTTCCACCAATCCGGATCGTCAATTTTCATACTTCGACCTCTTTACACTCGTGCTACTGAAGTATAGCAAGCGGTATGGAAGAAGTCAATGTATCGACATAACGAGGCAAGGCAGCATAGGACAATGATTTACGCTTTCGCTTCCGCAATTCCCTTGAAAAAGCGGATCGTCTAGTATATAGTACTGCTATGAGAACATTTTTTTCCACTCTTTCCGCTTTTCTCACTTTTTTTACAATATGCCGTCTTTGCCTCTCGGCTCCCCTATTTGCCGAAGATAGCGGCATTAGCCGTGACAATAGCAGCGGTAATAACCAGGGCGCTAGTCTTGACGAGAGCGCGGGAACCGGCATGGCGCTTTTCAAAGCGTGTATGAAGGAGGATGCCGGAGAGGTCGAGGCGCTTTTGCAAGCGGGCGTGGACGCGAATGAGATCGCGGACGGCATTTCCGTCCTGATGTTCGCGGTGAATACCGGAAATGTTGAAATTGTCAAACTGCTTGTCTCCGCGGGCGCGGATGTTAATTACAAAAACGAGGCGGGTATCGGGGCCCTGTTTCTTGCCGCATATTCGGGCAGCAAAGCCATTGTAAACACACTTTTATTGAAAGATATAGATTCCAATGATGCATACATCGCCGCGCGTATTGCGCTTTTACAGGAAAACACGGATGCGGCCGCGCTCTTACAAGAAGCCGCCGAATACGGCAAACTTGATTACCGGAAATTACGGCGTGATGAATACGAGGAGGGCGCGCGTTTCAAAGTTTACTACAAGGTGTCCCGCATTTTTGTGGATAAAGCATCCGTATATCGTGCGGCGTGCTACCTGAAGGAAACGAAAGATGGGGAAGCGAATGTCAATTATGAATTCTTTATTGAATCAAAAGAACGATTCCCTTTTATCGAAGGCGATAGTATAGAAGCTTTGATATCGTACCGGACGCTTGAACATGTTGAGGTAAGCGCCGTACCGTATAGGGCAGTGGAACAGGCGGTTTTTCAAAACGATAAAATAATCGAGGTGCGGTAGCGGGCCGCTTTACCGGCAACATGCCGGCCGCGATTATATTGATTTCTTCTTGTCGCTCTATGTATGGGCGCGTAGATTGAAACAAACCCAAAAAGGTAACCGGCGCCTTTTGCATATGCTGACAATCAGGGCGGCTCCCCTGCGCGTGTGCGCCGGAAAAGCCGCCCTGATTGTTACGCGACCTGCTGCTGCCTGAACACGTCCTTCCCTCCGCCGTCCCTGCGGTGTTGTCGGAAATAACGCCCTTGACTTGGGTAAACGTTGCGCCGGATTTCACACACACGGCCGTTGCCGTCAGGCGTATTGCCGCTGATTGCGCCGCCGGATATGATGGTACATGAAAAAGGCTGCCAACACGCTCGCGGTTTTCACCACTCTTTCGGACTAAAATCTTGCGGCGACTCAAGCAATCGGACGTCCTCCCCCAGTAATTCAAGCACAAAAAGCCCGTTCCCCTCCGCATATTCCCTCATGTCAGGATTCACCACCGCAGCCCCTATCGCTCCCAGCAGCTTTTTCCCTTCGGCTTCGGCAGGCGGGTACTTGCGGATTAACCGTAAGCGCTTTATGTGCTCATCAACCTGATCCATTTTGTCTAGGGCGTGTTCACACAACGCAAAGCAATACAAATACAAGCGAGATAGATAAAAGCGGAAAAGATACGGGCAAGTTTGTCGAGCCTGTAAATTATTTTGTGTAAACGGTACATCAAAGGGGAACCCTGTCTTCCCCGTAAATGATTGCGAATTGATTAAGGGCAGCCCCCC